>JBIOWS010000156.1:0-8134 GCA_044868745.1 Candidatus Polarisedimenticolia bacterium | reverse complement strand
CCGGAGGACGGGGTCGCCCTGGCCATCGCCATCATCGATTACTTCAGGGACCAGGCCGCCACCGTCATCGCCACGACGCATCTGGAGGCCCTCAAAGCATTCACGGCGACGACTCCGGGATGCGCCAACGCCGCCATGCAATTCGACGAGCGCACCTTCAGCCCCACCTACCGACTTATCCCCGGGATCCCGGGACGCAGCGGAGGTCTGGAGATTGCCGAACGCCTGGGGCTTCCCGCCGAGATCCTGCAGCAGGCGCGGGCCCGCCGCGGGCAGTCGGGGCAGAGGATCGCCTCATACCTGGCGCGTCTTCAGGAATTGTCCTCCGACCTGGAATCCCGCCTAGCCGCTCTCGACCGGGATCGCCAAAAGTTCGAGGAGGAGCGGGCGCGACTCAACGCAGCCCTGGGGGAGCGCGAAGAGCAGGGACGCAGGGCGGTGACGGCGGAGGTTGAAATGGCGCTGCGCTCGATCCGGGAGGAGGGCGAGCGCTACCTCGCGTCGATCAAGGATCGCGAGCTGGCGGTGGCGATGCGGCGCGAGGAAGAGAAGGCCGCCACACGCTTGCGGGCGGAGGCCCGGCATCTCATCCGCCGCCTTTCTGGATCGCCCCCCCCGGAACCTACCCCGGGCGACCTCACTCCCGGATCAAAGGTCGCCATCGAAGGGCTGGGGGTCCAGGGCACCGTCGAGCGGGTGCGGGGCGAGCGAGTGGTCGTCCTGGTTCGTAACAAGCGGATGACGGTGCCCCTGGCGGACTGCCGGGCCGAGCGACAACCGGCCGTGCCGGGCCACGGTCCGCGCCTGCCACGTCGCGTCACTTTGAGCCGCAGACAGGCGTCGGAGGTGCCGCCCGAGATCCGCCTCCTCGGGCGGACCGTGGACGACGCTCTGTCAATCGTGGACAAATACCTCGACGATGCCTATCTGGCCGGGCTGAGCCCCGTGCGCCTGGTGCATGGCGTGGGGTCGGGTCGCCTCATGCGCGCCATCGCCGACCTCCTATCGCACCATCCCCAGGTGGAGGCATTCCACCCCGCGCCCGCCGATCAAGGCGGCACGGGGGTGACGGTCGTCGATCTCAGGCTCTAGGTGTGGCCGGGCGAGGGCGCTGCACGCAGATCCCAGCGAGGCAGAAACGGGGAGCGGTCGCGAATCGTATCGAGAACCTTCGTTTCTGACCCGGCGACGACGAACTCCATCGACCAGTGCCTCGGGCCTGTTTCCTCCCCCGCCAGGGCCACCACCCGGTAGCGGCCCGGAGGGACTCCCGGGAACTCGAACGAGCCCGAGGCGTCGGAGACCGCTCGTTTGGCCGCGTGCTTCTGCAGGATCGCATCGGCCCTCTTCCGGCAGTCCGCGACATGCTCCTCGCCTTCCCGGCTCGCCGTCTCGACCTGCTGTTTCAGCCGGTCGTAGCGGCCTGCCGCCTCGCGGAAGTTGTCCGAGGAATGAAACGCCCCATCCATCTCCACCTGGAGCCGGTCGGTTCGCGCCCGATCGGTGGCCACGCGGGCCCGACACGCGTCCCCCGCAGCAGCATGCTCCCGATCGAGCGCCTCGAGATCCGCCAGCAGGAGGACGACAAGCCCCGACGTTGCGATCCCGGGAGGCCACTCCGGATCCGGCAGAAGGACGCCGCGCACCAGCGCCCCTGCACCGGCCGCCGCGCGTCCTGGTGCCTCGGCCGCGCCCGGCCGGGCGCCGGCCGACTGCGCCGAGACCGGCATCCATCCTTCCAGGCGAACCAGCCGCCAGCCTTCGCGCTCCTCCACCACGGAGACGACGGCATCCTCCCGCACCGTGGCCAGCCACGCCCCCCTCGGTGCGTCGAAAAGGCTCCGATCGGCCGTCTCGGCCACGACCAACCCCAGCCTGTAGACACCCAGCGCGGCGGAGAGCAGCACGGCCGCAGAGGCGATCGATTTCACGAACGTACTGCGCGCCGGATCACTTGAACCCATCCGACAGCTCCCTATATTCAAGATCGCGCCCGTCGAGGCCGAGGCGCGAAAGGACGGCTCCCCTGGTCAAGGCGAACCTGATTCGCACGATCGTCGAGAGGTGCCGCGCTCAGAAGGACGGCGAGGCGTCGGATCGATCGCGCCCGGCGATCCGATCCCCGGCCGCGGGGGGCGGGCTGGCGGGAGGGTCGGTCGCGCAGGGACGCAGGCGGCGAGCCACCGTTCCCGATCCTCAAACGGGCCACCGCGTCACCGTGCGCCGCCGCGCCTCCAACCGGCGCGGTTGATCGCATGACGCCGACATCCGGCGATCCGAACCGATCTCGCGCCTGTCAGTGATCCTCGCCCCGCTCGCCGGTCGGGTAGCGCCCGAGCCACTCCGCCGTCGCCGCCTTGGAGCCAAGCGGGCGGGGCTCAGCGACCTCGAGCTGGGCGACGGCGCGCTCCTTCTGCCGGATCTCGGCGACCTTCTCGTCGAAGCTCCCCATCGTGGCGGCGTTCGCCACCTGCTCGAGCCTCTTGATCTTCTCCTGCAGAAGAACGATCTCGATGTTCCGGTCCTCGACCTCGATCTCCGCCTGTCTCAGGTGTTTTCGCAGGAAGCGGATCTCCTTGATGGCGCGGGCGCGCAGGACCCGGTAGCGCTCGTCCGCTCTCAGGAGCGTTTCCTCCTTCGCCTCGGAGTCGGCCTTGTACTCCAGCAGCTTCTGGCCACCCGCCCGGATCATCCCGTATTGCACGAGGATCTGCTCGTGCTTCATGAGCAGCTCGTTGTAGAGTGACAGCGGCACCATCGCCTCCTGGGCCGGAGCGACGTTGGCGAGAGGTTGTGCCGGCTCGAGGCGCGCGGGCAGATCAGACTGCGAGGCGGGGAAGCCGAGGGCCAGGAGGTCCTCCTGGCAGATCTTGTACTCCTCGCCGAATTTCCCCATTTCCTTTCCGGCTTTGAGGCGGCCGCTTCGGATGTAGCGGCGCACGGTGGCTGGCGTTCGTCCGATAAGCTGCGAAGCTTCGCGGATCGTCAGGAGCGTCATCAGCCTCCCTCGCACCGGGAGACGCGCCACGAGACGCAAGCGCGACCGGGACGATCGGCGCGTTTTATATCAGAATCCCCACGGCAAGTAAACATAAGGACAGCGGGTTGCGCCGGAGAGTCTGCCACGCCGGGAGCCTCAGGCTTCCAGGAGCATCAGGGTCAGCCCGATCCCGGCCACCAGGGCGCCGCTGGCGAGATCGCCGTAGCGGGTGAACAACGGGAGGTCAAGCCCCTTCATGCCGCGCGTGGCGACGAGCGCCACGCTGACCATCGTCCCTATCGTGCAGAGAGCAAAACCGAGGGCCGCGGCGAGAATCGCGGACGGCCCTTCGGCCGAGGCCGCGAAGAGAATCGGCACCAGGAGCGCGCAGGGGCTGATGCCGATGATCAGGACGAGAGCGCTCCCGGTCAACGCGCCTCGGAACCAGCGCTCCAGGAGATGACCATGCACATGCACGTGCCCCTCCTCCCCCGCTCCGTCCGTGGGCCCGGGACGCGTCCTTCCCCAGGCGTGAGCCCTGGCCTCGCGGCGATGCGCCCAGAGGCCGTAGGCCGTTCCGAAAACAACCAGCAGGGCGCCTCCTAGAAAGTCGAGCGATCGGCCGGCCCGCTCCGCCAGGCCCTGGACGGAGACCGATCCGACGGCGATCGCCAGAGCCCCGACCAAGGTCGACACCAGGACGTGCAGCGAACCTGCCAGGCCGGTCAGGACCGCGGTCCGCTTCTCGCTCCACCGCTGGGCGCGCGCCATCAGGGCGAACGGCAGCCAGTGATCCGGTATCAGCGCGTGGATGACGGCTGTGCTGCAGGATGAAAGGAACAGGAGAAGGGCCGTTCGGCTCACGCTTCCCTCTCCGGCGAAGGCCGAGGGAGCGCGCCCGCCGGGAACGGGCGCGGATTATAGCACCCGGCTCGCGCCCCAGCGGGCAGGTCAGCGTCAAACGACTGACGATGGAGGGGGCATTGGGACGCCGAACCAACTGCCACGAAACCTTTGCCACACTTGACTTCTAGAGGAATGGCCCGTACATTCGACCATGCTCCGTCCCTGCCCCCCGCGATCGACCACGTCGAGCGTCCTTGTCCTGGACACGCTCCGGAGCGCTTCCGGCGCGGCCCTCATGAGTCTCCTTCTGCCGCTCGGGACGATCGCCGCCTCAGATTCGCTGGATCGCACGGCCACTCTGGAGTCGCTTCAGGTCGTCTCCCCCACGATCCCTCCCGGACCGATCCCGCGCCTCGCCTTCCCCGTCCGGGGCGCAGAAGGGCGGAAGGATCCGGCAGCCCTGACGCTCTCCTCCAGGTCGGTCATTCATCCGGGGACGATGAGGGGCGGCGAAGCGCCGGCGCCCTCCAGCCGGCTTCTGACCAGGATGCAACACGAGGCGCTCCGCTACAGGAGGACCGGCCCGTTCCTTTCGATCGACGCTCTGGCACCCTCCGATACCCTGGCGGAGGAACAGCGGGCCAGGCAGGCCGAGCGGATCGCGACGCGTGCCTTCAACCGCACCCTGGACGAGAGTCTCGAGCGGCTGGCAAGGGGATCGCCCGGGCTCGACGGTTTCCTCGAATGGATGGACGACTTCGGGGCCCTCCGCCTCGGGCGGCGCGCCGGTCCCTCCACGGTCGGCAGTCGGTCCGCGAACGGCAGGGCGGGCGGAGTCGGCTCAGCCGGCGCCGGGACGTTCGGCGCAAGTCTGGGCCTGAAGATCGATGCCCACCCGCGCCTCGTGGTGCGCACGGAGTTCCTCGGTGTTGAGGGGCGCATCGAGGCGCCGGTCGGCGAGCCGCTGCGGCTGAGCTTCGAGCGCCCGCTCGGACCGCGCAGTCGCGCCGCGCTGCGGGGCGCTCTGGCGCGCGACGGGCGGGACTGGGCGACACTCACCTTCAACTTCAGCTTCTAGGAATCGACCGGCTCGGCGCGCAGGGTTTCCAGGATGGCGCGCGCCTTGTCGAGGGTCTCGCGGTGCTCCATCGCCGGATCGGAGTCGGCCACGATCGCTCCCCCGACCCGCAGGTGGGCCTTCCCCCCGAGACAGACGAGGGTACGAATCACGATGTTGAAATCCATCCCGCCGTCGAGCGACAGATAGCCGATGCTCCCGGAGTAGACTCCCCGTTCCTCCTCCTCGAGCTCATCGATGACCTGCATCGCCCGGACTTTGGGCGCTCCAGTCATCGACCCCCCCGGGAATAGGGCGGTGAGCAGATCGATACGATCCCGACCGGGACGCAGGCGGCCGGAGACCGTCGACACCAAGTGATGCACGGTGGCGAACGACTCCAGCGCGCACAGATTGTCGACGCGCACGCTCCCCGCCTGGCACACTCTTCCCAGGTCGTTGCGGACCAGATCGGCGATCATCACGTTCTCGGCCCTGTCCTTGGGGCTCCCGCTCAGCTCGCGCGCCAAGCGCTCGTCCTCCCGGACATCTGCGGCCCTCGGCCGCGTCCCTTTGATCGGGCTGCTGGTGGCGGCGCCGCCACGCAGCGCGACGAACCGCTCGGGCGAGGCGGAGATCACTTTGACCGGACCGGTGTCCAGGTAGGCGGCGAACGGGGCCGGATTCCGTCTCGACAGGTCCGCGAACAGCTCCAGCGGGTCCTCCTCGAACGGGCACTCGATCCGATGGGACAGGTTGACCTGATAGATGTCGCCGGCGGCGATATAGTCGAGAGCCCGATCAACGCGCTTCAGGTAGTCCTCTCGCCGGGTCAGAAGCGCCGCTCGGCGAGGCAGCCGGGGGGCGGCCCGGCGGGGGACCGCCAGATCCCGCCGGGCGATCTGGAGGGCGGCGCGCATCCGGCGCAGTCGATCCTCCGCCCGCGTTTCCCGCTCCCTCTCGTCCGTGGCCTCCAGCCCGGTTGCGAGAAGAACGACTCGGCCCTCGAGATGGTCGAAGATCACGGCGGCATCGTAAAGTCCGAACCATGCCTCCGGCAGTCTCAATGGATCCGGAGGCGTGGATGGCAGGCTTTCGATCGACCTCCTGAGACCGTAGCCGAGATAGCCGATGGCGCCCCCCGCGAACGGCAGCCCGGAGGCGTTGCGCTGCACCGCTCCGGCAGGGGCCAGGCCGCGCAGCAGGTCGAACGGGTTCTTCTGGTCGCGGTCCTCCGAGCGCCCCGCCCCCCCTCGGTTCAAAGTCGTCACACCGTCGCGCCAGGAGACGGTCAGGATCGGGTCGAAGCCGAGGATCGAGAAGCGCGAGGCGTGGTGCCCCCGGAGCCCGCTCATGAGGAGGACCGGATGCCGGTGGCGTCGGAACGCCTCGAGGGCCGCGACAGGATCGATCCAGCCGTCGAGGTCCTCCAGCAGCGCGCGAGGCGCGGGGGTCACAGGGACGAGCGGATCAGCCACGGCCGCACTCCCGCCGCACCAGGTCGCGGTAACGCGCCAGGAGAGCGGTCGCAACCGGGCCCGGCCTGCCGTCCCCCACCCTCCGTCCCTCGACAGCGACCACGGGGAGGACCTCCCACGTCGTATTGGTGAGGAACACTTCGGCCGCCGCCGCGAGGGAGTCGGCCGGCAGGCGCTCCTCGATCACCTCGATGCCGGCCTGCCGGGCCAGCTCGATGACCGCCTCGCGCGTGAGGCCGGGGAGCCCCCCCTCGGGCACAGGCGGGGTCAGCAGTCGACCACGCACCGCGAGGAACAGGTTGCTCGCCGTGCCCTCCGTGAGGTTGCCGTCGCCGTCCAGGAGGATCGCTTCAAAGGCCCCGCGCTCCTTCGCTTCGCGGCGCGCCAAAACGAGGTGCAGGCGGCTGATCGACTTGATCGCCGGATCGAGGGCACGACGCGGAACCTGCTGCCTCCCGGGAATGGCCACCTCGACCCCGCGCTCGTGGGTCCCGCCGGCGAGCCCCACGAAGGAGGCAGCGGTCATCACCATGGTGGGGGGCCCCGGCGCTTCGACATAGTCGCCCGGGCTGCCCGGCCCGCGCGTCACGGTCACCCTGATCCTGGCGTCCGCGAGACGGTTCTCCCTCAGCAGGGCGCGGACCGACTCGCCGAGAGAGGCGGCGGGAGCTGGAAGGTCGAGACCGATGAGGGCCGCGGATCGCTGCAGACGGGCGAGATGGCGGTCCAGGCGGAAAACGGTTCCGGCGACCGCGCGCATCGATTCGAAAATGCCGTCCCCGAACAGGAAGCCTCGGTCGAAGACGGAGAGACGCGCCTCCGATTCCTCCACCAGCCGCCCGTTGAGGTGAACCCACACCGCCAGAAGTCTCCCCCTCGCGGGAGAGGGTCGTCCCCGGCGCCCGGTCGCGCCCTAGTGCGAGAGCCCCGCCCCGGCGATCGCGTTCCCGGCAACGTGTGACGGGGGCGGTCCGGCGGGCTCCTCGACGCCCCGGGCGGGCCGTGGCACGATGGGATTGTAGAGCGTGTCTCTCTCGATCGGCACGCGGCCCGCCTCCTCGATCAACGCGACGAGGTGGCGCCGGCCGATTCCCTGGGGCGAGGTCGAGCCGGCGCGATGGTAGATCTCCTCCGTCATCACAGTGCCGTCCAGATCGTCTGCCCCGAAGTGCAGGCCCGTCTGCGCGACCCTCGGTGTCATCATGATCCAGTAGGCCTTGATGTGCGGGAAGTTGTCGAGCATCAGCCGGCCCACGGCGAGCATGCGCAACTCCTCGGTCGCCGACGGCTTCGGAATGTGCGACAGCCGCGTGTTCTCGGGGTGGAAGGCCAGAGGGATGAACGCCATGAAGCCGCCGGTCACATCCTGCGCCTCCCGCAGCAGGAGCAGGTGATCGATGCGCTCCTCCAGCGTCTCGATATGCCCGAACATCATGGTGGCGTTGCTCTTCAGGCCAAGCCGATGGGCCGTCTTGGCGATCTCGATCCAGGCGCGGTGGTCGATCTTCCCCTTGAACAGGACTTCGTGGGCATGATCGGTCAGGATCTCGGCGCCTCCGCCGGGGAGCGAGCCGAGGCCAGCCTCGCGCAGCTCCAGCAGGATCTGCCCGGGGGTCATGCCGAAGTTCTCTGCCATGGCGGCGATCTCGACGACCGTGAACGCCTTCACGTGGACCTCCGGCCGCACGCGCTTCATGGTCCGGATGACGTCGGTGTAGTAGCTGAGCGGCAGGTCGGGATTGACGCCGCCGACCATGTGGATCTCGCGGATCG
>JBIOWS010000155.1:0-2630 GCA_044868745.1 Candidatus Polarisedimenticolia bacterium | reverse complement strand
CTCGGCGACCTGTACAAGACTCAGGTCCGGAGGCTCGCGCTGCACCTCGGAGTCCCCGAGTCGATCGTATGGAAGACGCCCACGGCGGATCTCTGGATCGGCCAGGCGGACGAGAAGGACCTCGGATATCCTTACGCGGAGATCGATCGACTCCTCGCTCTCCTGGTGGATCGACGCGCCTCGGTACGGGAGGCGGTGGCGGCAGGCTTCAATCGCCGCATGATAGAGCGGATCACCGGCCTGATCGTGCGCTCCCAAGTCAAGAGGCGGCCACCGATCATCGCCAAGCTCTCGCCTCGGACGATCGGCGTCGACTTCCGATACCCACGCGACTGGGGTCGCTGACCGGGGACCCGCCTTGACCGAAAGCGGCGCGCCTCCCGGCACCCTCTATGTGGTGGCCACCCCGATCGGCAACCTGGAGGATCTTTCTCCCAGGGCCGTCGCCGCACTCGCGTGCAGCCGTCTCATTGCCTGCGAGGACACGCGCAGGACCCGGTTGATTCTGGCCCGGCACGGGATCAAGGCCCGGCTTCTCAGCTACCATCGGTTCAACGAGGCGGGCCGCCTGCAGATCCTCCTGGAAACGCTGCGCCGGGGGGAGAGCGTCGCCCTGACGAGCGACGGGGGGACTCCGGCAATCTCCGACCCGGGCGCCCTGCTGGTCCGCCGGGCCCGCGAAGAAGGTCACCGGATCGTGCCGATACCGGGCGCCTCCGCGATCACCGCCCTCCTCTCGGCCAGCGGCTTTCCCCCGGGCCCCTTCGTCTTCGTCGGATTCCTCCCGCACCGGAAGGGGGAGCGGCGCCGACACCTCGAGGCGCTCCGCCGTGAGGCGAGGCCGTTGCTCTTCTTCGAGTCACCGCGCCGTCTCGTGGACGCGCTCGGCGACGCCTTGGAAATCCTGGGAGACCGCCAGATCGTCCTCGGCAGGGAGATGACCAAGCTGCACGAGGAGTTCCTCTCCGGACCTCTCGGCGTCGTCCGCACCGCCCTCGCGGGCCGGGAGATCAAGGGCGAGATATCCTTTCTCCTCTCGGGCGCGGACGAGACGATGCTCGCTCCCGTGCGCGCCGGAGAGTCCGACCCGCCCGAGTCGGCCGCCGACGCGGTACGGCGGTTGGTCGAAGGGGGATGGGATCCCAAGGAGGCGATGCGCCGGGTGGCGCGGGAACGCGGGATCTCCAGGCGCCAGGTGTATCGCGACGTTTTGCGCAGCAGAAGGGACGGCTGAGGTGGGCGGCGCGAAGAAGACAAATGGAGAGCGGGTCCTCGCCTCCAACCGCAAGGCCTTCCACAGTTACTTCATCGGCGAGCGCTACGAGGCCGGCATCGCTCTGCTCGGCACTGAGGTAAAGTCGCTGCGTCAAGGCGCGGCCAATCTCAAGGACGCTTTCGCGCGCGTCGATCGGGGTGAGGTGTTTCTGCACAACTGTCACATCTCCCCTTACTCCCATGGCGGGTATGCCAACCATGATCCTCTGCGCCCCCGCAAACTCTTGCTCCATCGCGACGAGATCCGCCGCCTGGCGCAACAGACCCGCCTGGGGGGGCACACCCTCGTTCCGCTGCGTCTCTATCTGGTCCGAGGACGCGTCAAAGCCGAGATCGCCCTGGCGCGCGGAAAGAAACTATGGGACAAGCGCCAGGCGATCAAGGAGAGGGATCAGGAGAAGGAGGCGCGCGCGGCGGTCCGCGACAGGCGCCGGGGCTGAAACTCAGTTGCGCATCAGCATCTCCTGGATGGTGCGGCGAACGGCGCTCACATCGAAGGGCTTCTGCAGATACGGATTGCCGGTGCGCTCGAGGAAGGCGAGGGTGTCGGGGCTCGCCAGATCACCCGTGGTGAAGACCAGGCGACGGACGAGCAGGGGGTCGATTTCGGTCAACCGCGCGAACAGCTGCTGGCCGCTCATCCCCGGCATCTTCAAATCGGAGACGATGATGTCGAAGCTCTCCCGACGCAGCCTCCCCAACGCCTCGGAACCGCTGGTCGTCGTCTCCACTTCGTGTCCGTCGATCTTCAGGATGTCGCCGATCACTTCCAGGATGGAGACCTCGTCGTCGACCAGGAGGATACGTCCCCTGCGGGCCCGCGGACCGCCGAGCAGCTCCGCGATCACCGCGGCTTCGGGCGGCTGATCAACGCCGCCCGACAGCACCGGAAGCTCGATCGTGAAGATGGTTCCACTGCTTGGCCTGCTCTCCACGCGGATCTCACCCCGGTGCTGCTCGATGATCCCGTAGCAAATCGACAACCCCAGGCCCGTGCCGCGGCCGACCTCCTTGGTGGTGAAGAACGGGTCGAAGATCCGGGTCAGGTGATCCTGCTCGATGCCCGAGCCGTTGTCCGAAACCTGGATCCGAATCCTGCCGTCGACGTGACGCGTTCGGACGGTCAGGATGCGCTGCCTGTCCACGTTCAGCATGGCGTGCTGGGCGTTGTTGATCATGTTCATGAGCACCTGCTGCATCTGGTTCATGTCCGCCATGGTGCGGGGCAGGTGGGGATCCAGATCCCGGCTCACCTGAATGTTGTCCACCCTCAGATGGTAAGCCCGCAGCTCGAGCGTGCTCTCGATCACCGCGTTCAGATCCAGGAGGGTCTTTTGGGGTTTATGCTTGCGGGC
>JBIOWS010000154.1:0-3068 GCA_044868745.1 Candidatus Polarisedimenticolia bacterium | reverse complement strand
CGCGGCGCGGCAGCTGCTCAACGCCTTCGACAAGAAAACCGACTCCTTTCAGCGGGTGGTGGCGGTGGAGTACCCGCGGGCCGGCCTCTATACCATCGGCTTCGTGGCACGCGACGACACGACGCTCAGACCGGCGGGGGACCTCAAGCAGATGCCGGGGTACACTCTGGTCTTCCTGCCCACCACGCCGAATCCCACCTCGGGGTGGCTGGCGGCGGTCCCCGATCGGGAAGTGCTCCCCCTGGAGTTGTCGATCGAGGAAGGGATCAAGCTGATCGTCAGCGGCGGCCTGGTCGTCCCCAGCGGATGGGAGCGCAAGTGAGGGCCGCAGACTGGGCGGGGTGGGGACGCCAACGATCGAGGGTCGGATGTTCTACTGGTTCGTCAAGGGAATCTTCTTCCCGTTCGCGCACTTCTATCTCGGGTTGACGCGCGAGGGGCTCGAGCATCTGCCGCGGCGGGGCCCCGCGATCGTCGTCTCGAACCATGTCTCGTACATGGACGCGATCATCCTCGGCTCCGCCTGCCCGCGGCCGATCCACTTCATCGTTCTGCGCTGGATGTATGACCTGCTCCTGATCCGCTGGTTCTACTGGGGCATGGGGACGATCCCGGTGCGCGCCGAGGGTCAGGACTCGAGAGGTATCAAACAGGCCCTGAGACTCCTTGCGTCGGGAGGCATCCTGGGGGTCTTCCCCGAAGGGACTCGCAGCGCCGACGGACGGCTCAGCGAGCCACGCCCCGGTGCGGCGATGATCGCCGCGCTTTCCGGTGCTCCGGTTGTCCCCGCATACATCGACGGAGCGCGCGACTCGCTCCCGGTGGGAAGGGCCTTTCCCAGTCCCGCGCGGGTGCACGTCCGTTTCGGCCCGCCTCTGCGCTTCCGGAGGGACAGGGGGAGGGCCGATCGCGACGCCCTGACGAAGTTCGCCCTGACCATGGCGGAGGCGATCCGACGCCTGGAGCCTGCCGCGTGAGCGGGAGGAGGGCGGAAGTCATCGCCATCGGCTCCGAGCTGCTGGACACGGGGCGCAGCGACAGCAACGGAACGTACCTGGCGCGCCGCCTGGGAGAGATCGGGCTCGAAGTCCGCTTCCGCTCCGTCGTCGGGGACTCGATCGACGACATCCGGGAGGCGTTCCGCGTGGCGCTCGGCCGATCCGATGTCGTCGTCGCGACGGGCGGCCTTGGACCGACAGTGGATGATCTGACACGCGAGGCGGTGGCGTCGCTGCTGGCCATTCCCCTGATCGAAGACGAGGCGCTCGTGCGGACCATCGAAGATCGGTTCCACCGCTACGCGGCCGACATGCCTCCTCGCAATCGCCGCCAGGCGCAGGTCCCGCGTGGGGCCGAGCCGCTCCCGAACCGGCATGGAACCGCTCCTGGCCTGGTCCTCCAGGTGGGCCACGCCTTCATCGCGCTTCTGCCTGGCGTCCCACTGGAAATGCGGCAAATCATGGAGGAATCGGTGCTGCCCCGCCTGGCGACGACGGGGGAGCGCTACGCTTACCGTAGCGTGAAGATCGCCGGGCTTTCCGAATCGGAGGTCGATCGCAGGCTCGAGGACGTCGCGCGCCGCGCGGGCGGGGTCGCGTGGACCATTCTCGGCTACCCGGGCCAGGTCGAGATCCATCTGCGCGAGCGGGTATCCGCAGGCGGCAGACCGGAGGGAATCGAGAGGATCGAGAGGGAGATCGAGTCAACCCTGGGCATCAACGTGTTCGCGCGCGACGAGGGGACGATGGAACAGACCGTCGGCACACTGCTCGGCGTTCGAGGGGCGAGCCTGGCGGTCGCCGAGTCTCTCACGGGCGGATCGATCGCCGGCCGGATCACCAGCGTGGCGGGGTCGTCCCGGTATTTCGTGGGCGGGATCGTCTGTTACACCGATGCGGCAAAGATCGAGGTGCTGGGCGTGCGAAAGGGGATTCTGCAGGACTTCGGAGCGGTCAGTCGGGAGGTGGCCGTGGAGATGGCGCACAGGGCCCGTGCACTCCTGACGGCGACCTACGGGCTCGCGGCGACGGGCTACGCCGGTCCGCAGGGGGGCGGCAAGGATCGGCCTGCCGGGACGGTTGCTCTGGCCCTGACTGGTCCCCAGCTGTCGCGCAGCCGGGAGTTGATGCTGCCGGGCGACCGCGAGGGGGTCCGCGCTCGTGCCTCTCAGGCGGCCCTCGACCTCCTCAGGCGCGCGCTTCTGGGAGAGGAAGCTTGAGGCTGTTCGTGGCGGCCGATCTCCCCCCCGATCTGCGCGCCAGGCTCGGGGCCATTCAGGCCGCCCTGGAGTCAGTGCCGCTGCCGGTGCGCTGGGCGAGGCCGCAGGGGATCCACCTCACACTGAAATTCCTGGGGGAGGTGGCCTCGGAACGACTCCCCGCGATCCAGGAGGCCCTGAGCCTGGCGGGGCGCGGCATCGAACCGTTTCGCCTGGAGGCCGCCGGTGTCGGCACGTTTCCAGAGAGTGGCTCGCCGCGTGTGATCTGGGTGGGTGTGCGGGGAGATCTCGAGGCGCTGGGGAGACTGCACGAAGGCATCGATGTGGCCCTGGAGGGCATCGGCTTTCCCGCCGAGGCGCGGGATTACCATCCGCACCTGACCCTGGGAAGGGTCAAAGTACCGGGGCGCGGCGACTGGCGCGCTGCGATCCGCCCGGCGGCGGTGACTCCTGGGGGCGCCTTCGCCGTAGAGGAGTTCGTTCTGTTCGAGAGCCGGCTGGGCCCGAAAGGACCGGCATACAATGCACTGGTACGCTTCCCTTTGTCGACCGGAGGATCGTCCTGAGCTGGGTCGTCGTCGCGGTGATGTCGGGCGCGTTTCTCCTGGGCGCAATCCCGTTCTCGTTTCTTATCGCCAGGATCCGGGGGGTCGACATCCGCACCGTCGGCAGCGGCAATATCGGAGCCACCAACCTGGCGCGCGCCTTCGGGTTCGGGTTGGGGAGTGTCGGGCTCCTGCTCGACGCCACGAAGGGAAGCGGGGCCGTCCTGCTGGCGCGCTGGGCGCTGGGACCCGGAGCCGGGTCCGGGATGGAGGCGAGCGCGGGGGTGCTGGCGGTCCTGGGTCAC
>JBIOWS010000153.1:0-4909 GCA_044868745.1 Candidatus Polarisedimenticolia bacterium | reverse complement strand
CGATGCCGGAATTGGTTGCGGACTTGACGACGGCGCGAATGACGGCATTCAAGCCGGGTGCGTCGCCGCCGCCGGTCAGAATGCCGAGGCGCGAGATCACTCAGGCAGTGTAGCCGCGGCCTCGACTATATCAAAACGCGCGTGATAAACTGGACGTTCGTCAGCGCACGAAATCCATTCAGAGTGGGCGGCTAGCTCAGTTGGGAGAGCGCCGCGTTCGCAACGCGGAGGTCGAGGGTTCGAGCCCCTTGCCGTCCACCATTCCCTTCCCGTTCGTGACGCAGCGACATCAGGCACGGAATCGGCCGCCTCCCTCATATCGGAGGCGAGAACGCGGGGCGCCCGGGGGCCTGCGGCCCGGGCCCAGGGGTTGATCGCGAGGTCAGTCCGAAGGCACACAGAGCACCGGGCACGGCGTCGCGCGCAGGACCTTGTCGGCGGTGCTCCCGAACAGGGCCCGTTCGGCGTCGGCGGAGTGCCCCGCGAGGCCCAGGACGATGAGCGACACGTTGGAACCGTACGCGCGCTTGAGGATTTCCTCGTAGGGACGGCCCCAGGCGATGATCGGCTCGAACACGACCTCACCCGGGCTGTCGTCCGCTTCCGCAAGGAACGCGGTGAGCCTCTCGCGTCGCTCGCGCCCGAGTCGCGCTCGCAATTCATCGGTTTTGATCCCGGCCAGGCGGGCAAGCTCCTCGAGGTTGGGGGCGTCGATGACATGCAGGACCAGCATGGCGCAGTCCCGCTCGCGCGCCAGCGAGAGAGCCTGGAGGAGGGCCAGGCGGGACGGCCCCGAGAAGTCAGTGCCGACGAGGATCGATTCGCGGCCCGCCTTCATGGGTCGATCATTGGGGGGGTGTCTCTTCACGTGCGTCTCCTTCCGGACCTCACTCAACTGATCTTCACATCGATGCTTCGGATCTTCGCCTGCTCCGACTTCGGCAGGTGGACCTTGAGCACGCCGTCCCTGAACTCGGCCAGGACCTTGCCGGGGTCGGCATCATCGGGAAGGACAAAGCTGCGCGCGAAGCTGCCGTAAGCGCGCTCGACACGATGGTATTTCCGGCTCTTCTCCTCTTTGACGAACGTCCGCTGGCCTGACAGGGAGAGGACATCGTCCTGAATGCTCACTTTGATGTCGTCCTTCTTGACCTCGGGCAGGTCGGCCTTGATGAGATACTCCTTGTCGTCCTCCAGGATATCCACCGACGGCTCCCACTCCGCGACGGTCATGGCCTCCTTACCGCCGTCCGTCCTGCGGGGGGCGCGACCCAGGATCGCCGACAGCCTGCCGCTCAGGTCATTCAGGTCCCTGAATGGATCCCAGCGAGTCATCAAGTCCATGGCAACCTCCTCTCGAGTAGCGGTCACACGTCGTTGACCAAGCAAGACAAATGCCACGCCTGCCGGAAGACCGTGTCGAGCCTCCGGTTGGGAAAATCCGCTTGGCTTCGTGTTCTTCAGGCTGGCCGGTCCGCATGAGCTGCGCAAGATCTGCGCCTCGAGCCCCTCACCCCGAAGTGGTTGCGTCGCCGGAGGGCCGCGTTCCCGCGGCTTTTCCAGATCGTCTCTGCCTCCCGCCCGAAAATGCTCGGAGCCGGGCACTTGGGCGCCGCATCAAAAGCGATCCCTCCGGTCCCCGTTCTAGCACGGGTTTCGCATTGCTCGGGGGCGGGTGCGAATGGAGGGATACGATGAGCCAAACGCGCGGGGAACAGTGGGAGCGGGCGCGAGTGGAGATGCTCGATCGGTGGGGAAAGATCCTCGACAGGATCGAGGCGCATGATGAGGGCGGGGTGCTGGCGCTGGCCAACGTCATGGACGAGTTCTGCGAGGCGGCGATCGATGAGCGCCAGGCGGCCGCCGGGAACAAGACCGACCCGGCGGTGCCTATCCTGAAATTTCCCTGGGGGGCCACGATCTCCGGTCGCTGCGTGTTCTGCCGGGGTTTTTCAGAGCTGGGCGGCTGCTTCGGCGTGCTCCACGAGCTCAATCGGGCGGTCCTCAGCAGGCAATGGAGAACTGCGAGGCGCCTGGCCGAAGAATACCTGGACCGTTTGCGAGCGATGGATCTCGGGTCAGCGACCAGAGAAGCAGAAGCTCACTAAGGCTCCGCTCCCGGCCCCTACTCTGGATCTGCGGGTCGTGTCCCCTTCGTCACACCGCCTGCGCGGTATTGCTTGAGCTTGTACTGGATGGTGCGCGGGCTGACCTTCAAGATGGCCGCTGCCCTGCTGGTGGAACCGTTCACCGATTCCAGGGTCTTCAGGATCACGTCCCGCTCGATTTCCTCGAGCGACGCACCCGGGACGGCCGGCTCTCCTGTAGATGGGGCGGGCGCTTCGAATCTCGGCAGAGACGGGAATAGCGATGGGTCGAGCACGTCCGAACGCGCCAGGATCACCGCCCGCTCGATCGCATGCTCGAGCTCCCTCACGTTCCCGGGCCATTGGTAGGCAGTCAGGGTGGCCATCGTCTCGTCGGTGACGCTGCGGATCTCCTTGGTGTTCGAGGTCGCGAACTTGCGGACGAAGAAATCCACCAGCAACGGGATGTCATGGGTGCGCTCCCGCAGGGGAGGCAGAGGGATTTCAATCACATCCAGGCGGTAATAGAGATCTTCCCGGAACTTGCCGTCACGGACGAGTGCCCGGAGATCGCGGTGCGTCGCCGAAATGACGCGCACGTCCACGGTTAACGTCTGGTTGCCGCCGACTCGCTCAAACTGCCGCTCCTGTAAAAAACGCAGGAGCTTCACCTGCATCCCCGGAGGGATGTCGCCGATTTCGTCGAGAAAGATGGTGCCTCCGGCCGCGATCTCGAAGCGGCCCGCCCGGCGCGCGAGGGCCCCTGTGAAGGCGCCGCGCTCGTGGCCGAAGAGCTCGCTCTCCAGCAGGGTCTCGGGAAGAGAGGCGCAGGAGACCTTGACGAACGGAGCATCACGGCGCGGGCTGCGCTGATGAATCGCCTGGGCGATCATCTCCTTGCCCGTGCCGCTCTCGCCCGTGATGAGGATGGACGCCTGGCTCGGGGCGACCTGCTCCACCATTCGGAACACCTCGAGCATTTCGGGGCTGCGCCCGATGATGTTCTCGAAGCGGTATTTGTCGTCCAGACGCTCGCGCAGAAGCCTCGTCTCGGTGACGAGCCGCCTTTTCTTGAGGACCCTCTCGAGCAGCCTCTCGAGGTCCTCGACATCAATCGGCTTGGTCAGATAGTCCTCGGCTCCCTCGCGCAGAGCGCGCACGGCGCTGGGGATGGTCCCATGAGCGGTCATGATGACGACGGCCACGTCGGGTTGGCTGCGGCGCACTCGGCTCAGGAGTTCGTGGCCGTCCATCACGGGCATCCGCAGGTCCGTGAGGAGAACGTCGGGTGACTCCTGCGCCACCAGCCGCAGCGCCTCCTCGCCGTCTTTTGCCAGACTCACCTCGTAGCCATCGTCGGTCAGAATCTGGGCGAGGCCGCGGCGGGCTGCCTCCTCGTCGTCGGCGATCAGGATCCGTCCACGGACCTCAGCCATGGCCTTGCCTCTCGCCGACCGTCGGAGCAGAGCTCATGAGACGTTCAGGGTGACCACGAACGTCGTCCCGCGGCCCGGCTCGCTCTCGAACTTCAGGGTGCCACCATGCGCCTCGACGATCCGTCGCGCGATCGGCAGGCCCAAACCCGTGCCACCCCGCTTGGTCGTCAAGAAAAAGTCGAAGACGTCAAGCCCCGGTGCGATCCCCACGCCGGAATCCGAGACGCTCACCAGCAGCGCGGAGTCCGCCTCGCGAGTCCTTACGCCCAGGGAGCCCCCGTCCGGCATCGCCTCGATCGCATTGCGCACCAGGTTGATGAGCACCTGCTTGATCTTTTCCCGGTCCAGCCTGAAAAGAGGCAGCCTGCCGGCGAGGTCCTCGGAAACCGTGATCCCCTGCTGACGCGCCACAGGCCCCATCAGCTCCAGCACTTCGCGGACCACATCGTCGACGTTTGCCTCGGCCAGGGACAGGCGGTCGATGGAGGACAGGGACAGGAACTCATCCACCAGACCATTCAGCCGCTCGATCTCGCGACGGGCATTGTCCACCAGGGCGGAGACCTCCGCCTGCCCCTGCTCACCCTGGCGCGCCATTCGGCGTGACAGGAGGACGAGCTGGAGGTTGATCGAGTTGAGGGGGTTACGCACCTCGTGAGCCAGGCTGGACGCCAGCGTCCCGACCGCCGCCAGCCGTTCGGCTCGCATCATCCCGTACTGGGCCTGCTGCAGGCGCAGAAACGCCTCCCGCGCCTCGCGGTAGAGTCTGGCGTTCTCGATGGCGACGGCGGCCTGTCCAGCCAGGGCGGCGGCCAGATCCACTTCGTCCCGGCTCCACGCAGATGGCACGTCGCGCGTGGCGAACAGGAGCCCCGCCAGGCACTCATGCGCCATCAGCGGCACGATGATGGCGGAGCCGATGCCCCACGACCGCGCGAGATCCGGGTTGGCCCGTGGATCTTCGTACGCATCGTGAATGACAAGGGTGCGTCGCTGTCGGAGCGCCTCCGGGAGGGCGCGGGCGCCCATCGCTTCGAGGTCCGCCGGCCGTCCCACCTCGAGCCCCGCCATGGGGGGTCCTGAGAGGGAGGCGAACTGGAGCGGTGAGGTGCCGTCTCCTAGGAAAAGGCAACAGCGACCGACGGCCAGCAGTTCGCGAGCGTAATCCGCGACAGCCGCCAGCACGCGCTCCTGGTCGAGGCTTCCGCCGATCGCGCGGGCGAGCGCGACGAGCGCCCGCGCCTCGGCGTTGCGCCGCGCCTCAGCCCGGGACGTCCGTGTCTTGTCCACGGCCAGGCACACCTGGTTGCCGACCGTCTCCAGGAATTGGAGCTCCTCGGAGCTGAAGGTCTCCCCCGGACGGTTGGCGATGTTCATGACTCCGAG
>JBIOWS010000152.1:0-7540 GCA_044868745.1 Candidatus Polarisedimenticolia bacterium | reverse complement strand
GCTTCCTGGGATCTATGCTAAGTGTCAATTCCAAATGAGATAGTAGATTGTTCAGGACGACACCCCAAGAGAGCGCCGGCCGACTCAAGCAGCCTAATAATGATAGATGAGCCTGAATGCGACGACGTGATCATGTAGGATTCAAGCAACTTACGCGAAGTCTCACCCTCCTCATCCACACTTAGGAGTGAGATTGGACCTAAGTCACGGTCGCGCAGCCCGTTCCTGAGCGCCAGTCTCATGGCGCTGTGTTGAGACGTAATCGAGATGTCTCCCCTGGGACTTCCTGCCTCGCTCGAGTGACTCATGCCGGGTGGGTCCTGCGCGCGGCTCCGGTTCGGGCGCGTTTTTGACCGATGTCGAACTGCTTCAGCTTCCGGAACATGGTGGCCCGGCTGATGCCGAGGACGCGGGCCGCTTCGTCGCGGTTCCCCTTGGCTTCGGCGAGGGCGCGCGTCAGATCGTCGCGGTTGACGCCGGTCGCAACACCGCGCGTGCCGGGGGCGGTGACCTTGCCGCGGAACTCGGTGTCGTGCTCGGCGTCCGCCAGGGTGAGGGCGTCGCCGCTGGCGAACAGGGCGAGCTTGTAGATCTGGTTCTCCAGCTCGCGCACGTTGCCGGGCCAGTGGTAGCGGGTCAGCATCGCCATCAGGGCGCGATCGACGCGCAGCTTCGGAGTCTTGTTCTCCCGGGCGATCTTGCCGAGGAAGTGATCGACGAGAAGCGGGATGTCGTCCTTGCGGTCGCGCAGCGGCGGCAGCTTGACCGTGATGACGTTCAGGCGGAAGTAGAGGTCCTGGCGAAAAGTCTTCTCCTTGATCATCGCCTCGAGGTCGCGGCTGGTGGCGGAGATCATGCGCACGTCCACGTGCCGCGAGGACTCGGAGCCGACGGGGCGCATCTCGCCGTCCTGCAGGACGCGCAGCAGCTTGCTCTGCATCGTCAGGCTCATGTCGCCGACCTCGTCCAGGAAGAGCGTGCCGCCGTCGGCCAGCTCGAACAGCCCCTTGCGGGAGGTGTCGGCGCCGGTGAAGGCGCCCTTGGCGTGGCCGAACAGCTCGCTCTCGAGAAGCGTGTCGGGCAGGGCGGCGCAGTTCTCGCTGAAGAACTTCCGATCGCGCCGGGCGCTGTTATGGTGGATCGCCCGGGCGACCAGCTCCTTGCCGGTGCCGCTCTCGCCACGGATCAGGACCGGCAGGTTGCTGGTGGTGACCCGGGCGAGGGTGGCGAACACCTCGCGCATCCTGGCGCTTCTGCCGATGATGTTCTCGTAGCCGTAACGCTCCTGCACCACCTGCTTGAGGTAGTGGTTCTCCTGCCGGACCTGGTCGTAAAGCCGCGCGTTCTCGATGGCGATGGCGGCCTGGTTGGCGAACGCCTCCAGGAAACGCAGGTCCTCCTCCGAGAAGATAGCGCCGGGCTTGCGGGTGTCCACGTACACCGTGCCGAGGATCCGGTTCTTCATCCGCAACGGCACGCACAGGAGCGAACGGATGTTGTACATGCTGACGCTTCGGAATTCCTTGAAGCGCGCGTCGGTGACCGCGTCGTGCGACAGGATCGGCCGGCCGCGACCGACCTCCTTGACGATGCCGCGGCTGTACTCGGTGGCGTCCTTGATCGTCTGCCGTTCCATGTTCCTGGCCACCACCATCTCCATCTCGTCGGTCTCGCTCCTGTACAGGAAGATGAGGCCGCGCTCGGCCTCCACGATCTCGATCGCCAGGTCCATCACCTTGTTGAGCAGTTCCTTGAGGTCGAGGATCGAGTTGATGATCTGGGTGATCTCGTAGATCGTGGAGAGCATCTTCACAGGGGTGCGCTTGGTGGCGCCGGCGAAGGTGCCGACATCGATGGCGACAGCCGCCACCTCCGAAACCCGGCGCGCGATCTCCTGCCGGTCCGGCTCTTTGCCGTAATCGTCGCGCATGGCGGCGTCCTCGATCTCTGATCCAACCTGACGGATGATGGAGTGCG
Source organism: Candidatus Polarisedimenticolia bacterium (assembly GCA_044868745.1). GTDB lineage: Bacteria > Acidobacteriota > Polarisedimenticolia > Gp22-AA2 > Gp22-AA2 > JBIOWS01. The sequence continues at coordinate 5,563 of JBIOWS010000152.1, read as the reverse complement.
CGGCATTATAGGAGGAGGTCGCCTCGGCGCGCAACCCTCCGGCCTCCTGGACCCTCCCCATCAGGGCGAGGAACCGCCAGTGGAATTCGCGGAAGCCTCCCTTCTCCGCGGCCGCCAGGCCGGCACGCGCCTCGCGCTCGGCATCGCTCGGCCTGCCGGTCGCCAGGGCGCAGCGGCCGAGGACGAGGTTGAGCTGCAACCGGTCGTAGTAGCGCAGGCGGCGGGTGTCCAGCCGGGTCAGGCTGCGCGTCGCCCTGGCGGCCGCCTTGAGGTCGCGGCGAGAAGAGGCGGCGAGCGCCAGGACGGAAAGGGCGTACGACTTGATGCGCGTGTGATCGAACTCGCGGCCGATCACCAGCGCCTCGCGGGCCAAATCTTCTGCGGACGCCGCGTCGCCCCCTGCCTGCCGATCCGCGGCGAGCGAGGTGAGAATGTATCCCTCCTGCATCCGCACGTTCAGTCTTCTGGCGATCTCGAGCCCTTCCCTGTGGTGCTTCTCGGCCTGCTCGAGCCGGCCCAGGTCGCGGTCGATCTGCCCGAGGAAGTCGAGAATCTGCATCTGGCCGGCGACGTCGTTGGTCTCCCGGCGCACCTGGCGCTCTTCCTCCAGAGCCCGGACCGCCTTGTCGTACAGCCCTCGTTGCGCGTACAGGTTTCCCAGCGAGGAGAGGGTCAGACCGAACACACCCAGGTGCGCGCGGGCGCGCGCCCATGAGAGCGCCTCCTCCAGCGTACGGATGCCCCCCACCAGGTCTCCCAATTCCTGCAGGATGATGCCGAGATTGGGAAGGTTGCGGTAGTAGTGATAGAGCAGACCCTTCTCTTTGGCGATCGCCAGCAGGCGTTCCATGATGTCCCGGGCGATCTCGAACCTCCCCAGACCCAGGTAGCACATCGACAGATTGGTCATCACCGTGACGATTGGTCTCGGGTCGCCGAGCGTCTCGCTCTGCGTCCTCGCTTCTTCCAGGTGACCCAGCGCCTCGGCGTGTTGTCCATGGCGCGCCTGCATCGTCCCGAGATAGCTGAGCGCCCAGGCAAGTTCCCGCCGATCGCCGGCGGTGCGCGCGATCGCCAGCGCCCGCCTCGCCGCCTCGAGCGCGCCTTTGTGGTCCTCCAGATAGCTCAGCCCCCAGCTCTGGAGGCGCAGCGCCTTCGCCTCGTGGATGAGGTCTCCGGCTTTGCGCGCCTCTTCCTGAAGCTGCCGCGCGTACTGGAGCCCTCCCTCGAAGTCGCTGTGGTCCTGCACCTTGCAGATGGCGATCTCCGCCAGGACGGAGATCCTCCGGCGGGAGTCGTCCGGCGACAGGAGGTCGAGCGCCTGGAGCAGGTAGGCGAGCTGCTGCCTGAAGTTGTAGAGGGCGTCGGCCTTCTGGGCGGCGCGGATCAGGTAGGTGATGGCGCGCTCGCGATCGCCGGCCGCGGTGAAGTGGTGGGCCAGCTCCTCCACGACCCCTTCGATCGCGTCCCGATTGGCGGCCTCGATGGCGGAGCCGACCGCCAGGTGGAGGGCGCGCCGCTGCTCCTCGGACAGTCCGTTGTAGATCGCCTGCCGGATTCGGCTGTGGGCCAGGTCGATGAGCGGCGCCCCGGTGCGCGGCACCTCGATCAGCACCAGCCGCAGGCGCTCGAGCGTCGCGAGCGGCTCGGCGATCTGTTCCGGGTCCTGCCCGAGGGAGCGCGACAGGAGCGCCGCGCTCACCGGTCGGTTGATGACCGACAGGATTTCGGCCAGCGACCGTCCGCGAGGGGCGAGGCTGGAGAGTCGCTGCAGGACGGCGCTCGCGAGGCTGGGCGGCAGGCGAATCGCGTCGAGCGTCCGGCTCTCGGCGATCCAGGCGCTGCCGCGTCGCCTCAGGGTGCCCTCCTCCGCCAGGGACCTCATCAGCTCTTCGAGGTAAAGCGGGTTCCCGTCCGTGCGCTCCGCCAGCAAGCGGGCGAGACCCGTCGGTCGATCCTCGAACGGGACCATCGAGGCAAGCAGCTCGGTGACCTCCTCGGGGCTCAGCGGGTCGAGGGCGACCCTGCGCAGCCGCGCGGCGCCGCCGTGGCGCTGCAGGAAGGCGCCGATCGGGGCCGAGCGCGCCTCCTCCTCCCTGAGGCTGCCGATGTAGAGCCAGGGCCCCCGCGCGGGCCGGTGCAACAGGTGCTCCAGCAGATCGATCCCCGGTGCGTCGCTCCAGTGGAGGTCTTCCAGGAAGATGAGGCCGGGTTCTTCCGGCGCCAGCGAGTCGAGCGCCGACGCGAGGTTGGCGAGAAACTCCCCCTTGTCGCTTCTGTCGCCGGAGGATCTCTTCGCCGACGGCTCGGCGTGCTCGGCATCCGGCTTCTTCACCAGGACCTGGTCCAGGGCATCGCGCGCGGGTGCGGGGAGTTCACGATTGTGCGGCAACTGCCTGAGGGCCTCCACGAACGGCTGGAACGGGATGCCGCCGTCCTCATAGCAGCGGCCGGTCAGGTTGCGGATGCCGGCGAGCTGCAGGCGGTATTTCAGCTCGCGCAGGAGACGGCTTTTGCCGATCCCGCTGGCGCCGCTCACCAGGACGAGGCGCGGATGGCCGTCGTCCTCGCCGGGGCTCCGGACGTGGTCGGCCGCCAGCTCCATGAGCGCGGCGAGCTCGGCATCCCGCCCGATGAACCTCCCGGAGGTGACGAAACTGGCGTAGGTCTCGGGCGTGTCGAGGCTCTGCGGACTCGCCGAGCCGGCGTTCAGAAGGTCCAGGGCGGCTCCCGCGGAGGCCGGCCGGTCGGCCGGGTCACGGGCCAGCAGCGCGAGCACAAAGCTCTGGAGGCGCTCGGGGATCTCCGGGTTCAGCTCGCGCGGCGGGCGGAGGGGGCCGTTCATGATGGCGGTGACGATCGTTCCGGCGTCCTCCCCGTCGTAGGGAGGTGCCCCGGTCAGTAGCTGGTACAGCACCACGCCGAGTGAATAGAGATCCGAGCGCAGGTCGGGGAGCCCGGCTCCGAACCTCTCGGGGGCGATGTAGTGGAGCGTGCCGCTCAGGCCGGGCCGGATCGCATCCGCCTGCCGGTGCGCCAGCCCGAAATCGAGCACCTTCACCTGCAAGGGGGGGCGGATCAGAATGTTCTGGGGCTTGATGTCGTTGTGGAGCAGCCCCCTGGAGTGGATGTAGTCGAGAGCCCTGAGACATTGCACCGCCAGGCTCTCGAAGCGCTCGTCGGTGGGAGACCAGCGGAGGGATCCGATCTCCTTCCCTTCGACGTACTCCATGGTCAGGAAGTACCGCCCGTCCCCCTCGAGCGTGCCGAAGTCGTACACCTCGGCCAGGTTCGGGTGGCGCAGACGGGTCATGGAGCGGAACTCTTCTTTGAAGCGCTCGACCGAATCGGCGTCGATCCCTTCCGGTCGCAGAAGCTTCAGGGCGATCGCTCGGTCGCCCTGGTGCGTGTCGCGGACCAGATAGACCGTCCCCATGCCGCCCTCTCCCAGAGGGCGGACGATGAGGTAACGCTGGTTGATCGGCTGGTCGAACCTCGCCGGCATCGGGACTGCTCGCCTTTCCCACGGGGAGGCGGGCCCCGATTCCACTGAGACTGACTCGTTGAGACTTCCGGACTCCCTCCCCGCTCCTTAGGCGGGAAAGTACACCTAATTCATTGATTATGCAAAGGGTTTCTGAGATGGACCGCTCGGGCTCAGTTGACCGGCACGTCGCGCCGTCCGGCGAACCGCTGATACCCTTCCTGATCGGGCCGGAGATTTCGACGGGCCGATTTCTCCTCGTACATGCGGGCGTCGGCGACGGCCATCAACGACTCGAAGGTCCGCCCATCCTCCGGGAAGGAGGCCGATCCCATGCTGACCGAGATGTGCAGCGGTTTCCCGCCGTGCACGGCGAATTTGTGGGTCTCGATCGCCTCCTGGATGCGCGCCTGCAACTTCGCGATCCCCTGCCGACCGACGCCGGGGACGATGAGGATGAACTCGTCGCCCGCGTAGCGCACGCAGGTGTCGCAGCCGCGCAGCAGGTCGCGGATGAGGCGCGCCAGGGCGCGCAGGATCCGGTCGCCGGCCGCGTGGCTGTGCTGGTCGTTGATCTCCTTGAAGCCGTTGACGTCGAGCTCGATGACGCTGAGGGGCACTTCCTGCCGCGTGGCCCTGCTGATCTCCTCCTCGAAGCTGACGAACAGGTAGCGGGCGTTCGGCAGCCTGGTCAGAGGATCGGTGAGAACGTTCTCCTGGGTCGCCGCGTACTGGGCCGCGTTCTTGACCGCCGTCGCCACGTGCTTGGCGATGAGCGAGATCACCCGCAGATGATCCTCTTCGTACGGCCGGCCGTGGCGGTCGTAGAGCGCCAGCACGCCCAGGATCATGTCGCCGTCTAGAAGGGGGGCGACCAGGGCGCTCTCCAGCTTCTCGATATCACCGCTCTCCAGCAACTCCTCGAGGTCCGAGCGGACCCCCTGGCGGCGCACAGGCTCCGGATGGATCTCCCCAAACATCGGCATGCGGTGGACTGCGGCCCAGCCGCTCATCCGCTCGCCGAGCGGTATCTCGTGCTGGAGGAGCCGGGCGGCGTGCCGCCCGTTGACGTAACGCGCCCTGAGAACCTTGCGGTCCTTGTCGTGGAGATAAACGATGAGGCAGCGGTAGTGGATGAGGGAGGCGATCTTGCTTGAGATGAACGACAGGACCTCGTCCAGGTTCAGGCTCTTGGAGACGTTCTGGGCGATCTCGTACAGGGCGTACAGCTCCCGGTGGGCGGAGGAGATGTGCTCCATGACGGAAGCGCGCAGCTCGTTGGTCTCCCGGGTCAGCCTGTCGCTCCCTCGGCTGGACTTCCTCTTGTCCGGCGCGGTGGCGGTCTCGCGCGTCTTGTTGATATCGGCGGCGAGCGCCTCCATCCGATTGAGATTCTGGAGCAGGGCCTCCACGACGCGCGGGTCGTAGGAGATCCCCGCCTCGCCCTGGATGTACGCCAGCGCCTCCTCCTTGGTGAGCGGCTTGCGGTAGGGACGGTCCGAGGTGAGGGCGTCGAAGCAGTCGGCCACCGCGAGGATGCGCGCCGTGAGGGGGATCTCCTCTCCCTTGAGGCGGTCGGGATAGCCGGTGCCGTCGAACTTCTCGTGATGCGAGCGGACCACCTCGGTCAGAGGGAACGGGAAGTTCACGATCTCCAGGATCTCCGCTCCGATCTTCGGGTGGATGCGCATCTTCTCGAACTCCTCGCGGCTCAGCCGTCCGGGTTTGCAGAGAATGTGCTCCGGGACGGCGAGCTTCCCGACGTCGTGCAGGAGCGACCCCGCCTTGAGGGCCTCCAGATCGGTCTGAGTCAGCCCCATCGCTTTGCCCAGCTCGACGGCGAAGGTCTGCACGCGCCTGATGTGCCGCTGGGTGGTGCGGTCCTTGGCGTCGATCGCCAACGCCAGGGCCTCGATGATCGACAGGTAGAGATCGGCCATTTGCTTGCCGTGGCGGCTTTCCTGCTGAACCTTGTCGGCGTACAGCCTGAGGGAAAAGTACAGAACGTAGAGTATCGGCAGCGAGAGCAGAAGCGCCCAGTAGCCGAACCGCTCCATCCCCAGGCAAAGCATCGAAGCC
>JBIOWS010000151.1:0-12799 GCA_044868745.1 Candidatus Polarisedimenticolia bacterium | reverse complement strand
TGTCAAAGAGGTTGAACGCATCCCCTCCCGAGTCCGGAGCCGCCACGAGGGTCCCGATGAACAGGTTCTGATTGGGGAGGTGCCCCAGGAAGGTCTGGGTCCGGATCGACCAGACGTCCCCCGACTGGTTGCCGGCGCGCACATCGATCGGCACTCCATTGGACGTTTGGCGCCGCGCCAGGCAACGCACGTAGATGTCGCGCGTCATGGTGTCCGTGACGATGAACGCGAAGTTCCCCAGCGCGTCGGTGACCCCGCTCCCCCTGATCTTGGTCCCCTCGACGACCTGCACATCCGCGAAGCGGATCGGAAGGCGTGGTTCCACGCCGGTGAATCCGTTGGCATCGAACTCGCGATCGACGTACTGGAAACGGCCGCTGACGGTGTAGTCGGCCAGTGCCGGAACGCACGACAGCGCCGCGACGAGCGCTCCGAGGGCGAAGCGCCTCAAGGAAGCGGCTCCTCGACCGGCACTCCCATGTACTCGTACGCCCCTGCGTTGGAGCGAGGCTCCTGGGACGGCGGCCCGAAGCGCAGCGTGGTCCCCTGCTCGGTCCGGAATGCCCGTCCGTCTGGCAGGGTGAAGAACACCTCGAGCCGGATCGGGAAGGGTCCCGCTCGAGACGACCTGAGCGGCAGGGCGTAAAGACGCCTCTCCTTCGCGGCCAGCGCCGTCGTGATCCCGCTCGCCAGCGCGCCCCCTTCGGCCCCCAGTCCGTCGGGCAGAAGCAGGCGGAGCGACAGCTCCGGGATCTCAGGACCGGTTTCGATCTCCGCCTCGAGTCGGGCCGAGCCACCTCCGGCACCCAAGTGCACGGAAGCGACTCGCAGGTCAACAGTCAGTGGAAGGAGAGGCTCGACCGTTGCGCCGGGAGAGGGGCGTCGGCGCTCGCCTGTGGGGAGAGGGGCAGACGCCGGGGCCGCGCAAAGGCACGCGGTCGCCAGCGCCAACAGCGCGAGCCGTATTCTCACCCTGCGCATTCCGGATGGCCCTCCCCCCAGAGAGGCCTCGGGCATCGATGCGGGAAGGATGTTGCGACGCCGCACCCTTAGTACGGCGCGATGCAAATAATGTCAAGTAGAATCGGGGTTTGTCGGATCAGCGGGAGCTTGACTGTCATCCGTTTCGCCGTACACTCTCAGCACCTCGGGAGCCCCGGAAAGTTGATGAAAATCCTCTGCTTCCCCCTGCGACCCGGGCGAGTCCCGCAGGTGGCCGAGCGGATCGCCCGGGTGGAGGAGCTTCTGGCCGAGTATCTCGGCCGACAGTCCGTGCTCCGGGAGGACACCCGGCGTCTGCAGGCCTCCCTGGCCCGGCTGCGCGACCTGACCCGGGAGATGGTCCGCAAACAAGACTCTCTAAGGTTGTCGCTGGATCGGCTGAGAGGATTCCCACGCCCGCCGAGGCCTCCCGGACCCACCGTCTAGCATCCATGGAACGGATTTACCTCGATCACGCCTCGACCACGCCTCTCGCGGCTGAGGTTCTGCAGGCGATGCTGCCGTTCCTGGGGGAGTCGTTCGGCAATCCTTCGAGTCCGCACAGCCGCGGCTCGGCCGCGAGGGACGCGATCGAAGACGCCCGCGCCTCGATCGGCTCGCTCCTTCGCGCGCCTGCCGATGAGATCATCTTTACGGCCTCGGCGACCGAAGCGAACAACCTGGCCCTGAAAGGCGTCGCGCTGGCGGGCGGCGAGCGCCGAGGACATCTGATGGCGGCGGCGACCGAACATATCTCCGTCCTCCACCCTCTACGCACCCTCGAGCGATCGGGATTCCGGGTCACCCTCCTGCCGGTGGACCGGCACGGCCTGGTCGATCCGGGTGATCTGCGGGCCGGCCTCGGAGCCGACACTCTTCTCGTCAGCCTGGCTCATGCGAGCGCGGAGATCGGAACGCTGCAGGATCTGAGCGAGCTCTGCAGGGTCGCGCACGCCGCGGGAGCCCTCGTCCACACCGACGCCGCGATGACCGTGGGCGCCCTCCCCTGGCCTGCGGGAGCGGAGAACCCCGACCTGGTGACCGTGAGCCCGCACCTGTTCCGTGGACCGCAAGGAATCGCGGCCCTGCGCGTCCGCACGGGCGTGCGGCTGGCGCCTTTGATCGAGGGTGGGGCCCAGGAGGATGGCTTGAGGGCGGGCACGGAGCCGCTCGCGGCAATCGTCGGGTTCGGCGCCGCCGCCCGGCTGGCCCAGGCCGACATGGAGCGGCGTGCCGGCCGCGCCGCGTCGCTGGCCCGGCGTCTGCGCGGCATCCTCCAGGATTCCATCGAGGGCCTGGTCTTCACGGGTCACCCGACACGGAGGGTTCCCGGCCATGTGAGCCTGTGCGTGCGCGGCGCGGACGCGGACGCGCTTCTGAGCGCCCTGGACGCGGAGGGAATCGAAGCCGCCAGCGGCTCGGTCTGTACCACCATCGTCCGCAAGCCGTCACACGTCCTGGAGTCGATCGGCCTCGACCCGGTGCTGGCGCGCGGGGCACTGGTTTTCTCATTTGGCGAGACCAACCGCGAGGAGGACCCCGAGGTCGTGGGGACGATCCTGCCGTCAATCGTAGACCGGCTGAGAGAACTCAGCCCGCTGTCTCTCGGCTGAGAGGTCTCAGGGGTCGAGCGGATCGAGCACCAGTCCCGTGGTCACTTTGGGATGAAAGTAGGTGGACTTCTGCGGGAGGCGGAGGCCGGCGCGCGTGACCTCCACCACTTGGTCCATGCGAGTCGGGTTCATCAGGAAACCGATCTCGGCCCGCCCCTCCCTCACCCTGGCGACGACGTCCCGGTCGTCCTTGCTGTACTCCAGGTTGGTTTGGCCGGCCTGTGCCTCGGCTGTAATGCCCAGAAGCCCTTCCAAAATCAGGCGGTGCAGCAGGATCACGTCGAGCCGCCTGATCGGCGGCGGGATTGAGGACAGTTCGGAGCGCTCGAAAGCCGCTCCGTTCTTCCACTCCGCGACCCAGAACCCCGTCTCGCCCTTGAGGACGATCCCGTAGACGCCCGGGCGCGACGACTTCGAGTCGAGCGTGCGACGAACGTCCTCCATCGCGTCGAGCCGCTCCAGGCCGAACAGCTGCTCCAGCCGGCTTCGGAAACGGGCTGCGTCGAACCCCGTCAGGGAGTGCACCAACCGGTGGATCGGGAGGATCGCCAGCCCGGGATCCTCGAAGCTGCAAAGGAAGGCCAGGATGTGTGCCGCGTCATCCCGGCCCGCCGCGCGGCGCTCGTCGCGGTAAGCCAGAGCCGACTCGTAGCGATGGTGCCCGTCGGCGACGAGAGCCCACTGCTCTCCGAGTCGGCGGGTGAGGAGGTCGATCCTCTCGTCATCCGCGATGCGCACCACGCGGCTCAAGGTTCCCTCGTCATCCGTCCCCTCCTCGAACGCTTCATTGTCTTGAGCCTGTCGCATCATTCTTGCGACCTCGCCGCCGGGATCCGGATGAAGCAGGAAGACGGCACTCAGATGGGTCCGGGTCGCCGCCAGGAGGCGTTGCCTGTCAGTGCGCGGTCGGTCCATCGTCTGCTCGTGAGGAATCACAGTACCGGTCCCGAAAGGCTCCAGACGCAGGCGGGCGAAGAACCCCCGGCGCCTCGTCTCCGCTCCTGAAGGGGACCGATAGCGCTGCTCGCAGGCGTAGAACGCGGGGCGCTCCTCGCGCACCAGAACTCCGCCGCGGACCCAGCGCTCCAGGAGCCGGGACGCCCAGGCGTACGCGTCCCCGACCCCCCGACCCTCGCCGGCCAGCTCCGGCCTCGGGAGGTCGAGATGCACGATGTTGTTCTCATGTCGGGACGCCAGGCGCAACCGGCGTTCCTCGGAGATCACATCGTACGGGGGCGCCACAAGACGGTCCAGGTCGCCGCGAAGACGCGGAGCGTAGCATAGAGCGCGAAAGGGAGAGACGACGGGCATCCCGTCTCCTTCAGATCGGCTCGAGACCGAGGCGATCTTCGAGCTTCTTCAGGAAATCGGATTCGATCACGCCGGTCGAACGCCGGTCCACAAGGATGCGCAGGCTCCGCTTCCGGTCGAGGGCCTGCACGAGGATGCGCGCCCGCAGACGCAGCTCCGAGCCCCGGCCCCGGGCGGACACGCCCGCGTCCAGGGACATCTTGCCCTGTCTGACTTCATTCATCTGCAGCAGGTGATAGCTACCGCTGAGCCTCGGCGGCGGGTCGGCGACCGACTTCGGAAAGCTCTTCTGATCGAAGTCGACAAAGAAGGATTTGACCGTCATCGCCGTCCGGTCGGTCTCCTCCGGAGGGTACCCGGCCGCCTCCAGTGCCTCCAGGAGGGCCTTCCAGAGCTTGCCGGGCTTGATCCTGTAGCTGCGCGTCAGGAACGGACCGATCTGGTCCGGCGGGCTCTCGGCCACCTCCTCCTCGGGTCGTGGTGTGGCCCGAGGCTCGGGGGGCTCCGGCGCCGGCTCGACCTGGGGTGGTGTCGCCTCGGCTGGAGGCTCTCGTGGCTCGGCGGCGAGCGGCATGGCCGCACCGGCCATCAGGGCGAGGCCCAGGGCCAAGTGCGCCCGGCTCCCGCCGGCGCTCCCGAGCGCGCCGGTTCGCATGCCGTGCCGGTCCTCCAGAAGGCTCCCCAAGTGGAGCGGCCGGGCAGTATACCACGTCGGATCGCGGCGCCGGGACCTGCGTGCCGAGCTTCAGGCGCCGCCGGCGCTGGCCTTCAGCGGATCGTCCTCGCCCGCGACGGAGGCGATCGCCCCCGCCAGAACTTCGAGCTTGAAAGGCTTGTCGACGCAGCGGCACCCCGACTGCTCGATGAAGCGCTGCGTGTCGGGATGGAGCGTGTCGCCCGAGGCGAAGATCACACGACGGCTGAGCGCCGGCCAGCGACTCTGGATAATCTTGAACAGCTCGCGCCCATCCATCTCGGGCATCTTGAGGTCGAACACCAGGACGTCGTAAGTCCGTCTCTCGATCTTCTCGAGTGCCTCACGAGCGCTCGCTGCCGTATCGACGCGGTGGCCGTCGCGCCCGAAGGCATCGACGATCAGATCCAGGATCACAGCCTCGTCGTCGACGGCGAGGATGTTGAGGACGCGCCCCTTCCGCGCGGCGAGCTTATTCCTGCGCGGGGCGGCGTCCGGAACCGCCGAGACCGATTCCTCCGCGAGGACCGGGAACTCGATGTTGATGGTGGTCCCCCGCCCGACCGTGCTGTCGGCCCAGATGCGCCCTCCATGGTCCTTGACGATGCCGTAGGAGACCGACAGCCCCAGCCCCGTCCCTTCGCCGACCGCCTTGGTCGTGAAGAAGGGATCGAAAATCTTGCCGAGCAGGTCCGCCGGGATGCCCGGCCCGTCGTCCGCGATCCGCAAGAGAATCACATCGTCCCGCGACGAGGTGCCGATCGTCAGCGTGCCCTGCCCCCGGAGGCTGGCCATGGCGTGCTGTGCATTGTTGATGACGTTGAGCAGCACCTGCTGGATCTGGTTGAAGTCCAGCATCGTCTTCGGGAGATCCGGATCGAGCTTCTTGACCACCTTCAGGTTGTTGACACGGAGCTGGTATTCCTTGAGATCCAGGGTCTTCTCGACGATCCCGTTCAATCCCAGGGAGCGCTTCTCGGAGGGATAGCGACGGGCGAAGGCCAGAAGGTTCTGGACGACCTTCTGGCAGCGCAGAGCCGACTCGAAAATACGGTCGATCGCCTTCTGCTGGCGAGGCTCCATCGGACCGCGCATCAGGAGCTGGGAGTAGCCGAGGACGCCGGCCAGGGGATTGTTCAGCTCGTGTGCGACACCGCTGACCAGCTCACCCATCGCGGTCAGCTTCTCCGCCTGCACGAGATGCTTGCGGGCGGCCCGGACATCCGTGATGTCCTTGATGATGCCGACCGTGCCGTAGGGCACGCCCGACTCGTCGCGCATGAGGGCGGATGCCACCATCACTTCGCGCACAGCGCCGTCCGCGCAACGCACGTTCGTTTCGAAGCTCTGCAAGGCACGTCCGTCGCGAACCAGGCGGCGCATGCGATCGCGGGCCTCGGGCTCGGGATAGAGCTCGTCGCATCTCATTCCCAGGGCAGCGCTCCGCCGCAGACCGAGAAGCGCCTCTCCGCCGCGGCTGAACTCCGTGAGCCGCCCCTCCATGTCGGTCGTGTAGATGAGGTCCGGGAAATGGTCCAGTATGTTTTGCAGCTTGTCCGCCGTCTGCTTGTGCGATCGGGACACGGACTGCGCCTGCTCGAACAGCTTGGCATTCCTGAGAGCGTTGGCGGAGGCGTTCGCCACGATTCGGCAGGCGGTGACCTCCTCGGACGCAAAACCCCTCGCGCTGCGGGCCGCCCGCAGAAACAACATCCCCAGCAGATCGTCCCGGAACACGATCGGCAGGACCATGATCGACTGGAACCCCAGCTTCTCGAGCGACCCCCTCATGGGGTCCATCATCGGTTCCCTGCTGACGTCGTGGATCACGACGGCCTCGCGGGTATCCATGGCCTTGCGAACCTCGGGATACTTCGCCGGATCGAGCCTGAGCCCGACGATCCGCGGGTCGTCGCTGCTGGCCAGGATCGTGCAGTCACCGTTGACCTCGTCCACGGTCAGAATGGAGCAACGCAGGGCGTTCACCAGACGGGCGATGTGCTGGACGATGACGTGGAGCACCTCCTTAAGATCGAGCGTGGAGGTGGTGGCGGACGTGATCTCGTGCAGGGTCAGGAGCTCGTGGGTTTGGCGCTCGATCCGTCGGGCGTGGTTCTGCTCGAGGCGAGCCTGTATCACGAGGTGGCCGTAATACAGGGCGACCGTGTACAGGAATGGGACGCGCAGCAGCAGGGCGGTGAGTCCGAGGGAGCCCGCGGCCCCCTGCGCGCGCGTCAGGTAGAGGTAGAACCCCGAGACCAGGGTCGCCCCCACCATGATACGCGGCAGGTCCCGCCCGAGCGCAGCCAGCAGGAGGTTCAGGAAGAACGCCATCGGCAGATCGCCACCCTCCAGTCCGGATCGGAACAGCCCCAGCGAGACCAGGAAGGTGTCCGCGATGACGGTGAGGAACTCGAGATTGCGCGACCCGAAGTGGGGCTCGGGGACGAGGCTGAGAGCGATGTTGCTCAGGGCAAAAGCGACGAGCAGGAGGGTCTCGAAGCTCCCCAGCTTGATCTGGAGGCCCGGGGGGGCGAGAAGGCACGCCGTCGCCAGTATAAGCATCCAACGCAGCGCCAAGCGGACCTTCTTGGCGCTGGCCCGCTCGAAGGGGTGGAAGAATTGGCGCAGGCGCACGCGCGTCCCTCTGCGGCTCTCGAGCCGCCGGCATAACCGTCAATATATTTCCGTCGCGCCGGGGCGCAAGGCGACCCGCCCCCAAACTCCTTCCGTTCCTTGACTTTTGTCGATCGCCGCGTAGAATTTCAGCGTCATGTCCAGCCCCGAAACGTTCCGCGCGCTGCTCACGCTGGTTCTCTTGTCCGCCGTGGCGCTCGCCTCCCCCTACGCCGCCACGCCACCGAAGGAATCGGTCACCGACGCCGCCCTCGTCAGGGACATCGACTTCAATGGGTTGTCCGACGCCCAGAAGAAGACGGCTCTGAAGATCATGAACACCGAATCGTGCAATTGCGGCTGCTCGATGACCATAGCCAATTGCCGGGAAAAGGACTCGTCCTGCCGGCGCAGCCTGGTCTTCGCACGCACGGTCACCGACGCACTTAGGGAGGGGAAAGGGGAGGCCGAGGTGGTGCGGCTGCTCAGGGCGAAGGCGGACACCTTCGTCGAGGCGAAAATGCCGGACGACTCCGGGGTGGTCTACAAGATAGACGTCGCCAGCAGCCCGACGCGGGGCCCCAGGGACGCACCCGTGGTGATCGTCGAGTTCTCCGATTTTCAATGCCCCTATTGCGCCGGCCTGCAACCAACCCTCGAGCAGGTGATGCGAGCGTTCCCGAAGGAGGTCAAGCTGGTCTACAAGCAATACCCGCTGAACATCCACCAATATGCCCGCCAAGCGGCACTCGCCTCACTGGCCGCCCATGCCCAGGGCAAGTTCTGGCAGATGCACGACAAGTTGTTCGCAAACTTCGGCGCCATCAACGAGGAAACCATCAAAAAGTGGGCCCGGGAAATCGGCCTGAACATGTCCGAGTTCGAGAAGGCGATGCAGTCTGGGAAGCATGAGGCGTCGGTCCAGAAGGACATGGCTGACGGGGCGGGCGCGAAGGTCCTGGGGACGCCCACGCTGTTCATCAACGGCAAACGCACTCACGACCGTTCGTTCGAAGGCTTCAAGCTTGCAATCCAGCAGGAGCTGGCCTCCCTGAAGAGCACCACCAGTCCGGCCAGGAAGCCCGCAACCACCGCGGCCAAGGACTGACCGGCCGCCCGAGCCTTCCCTCCCGGTTGACCGTCAATGTCGCATGGTACGCAGCAGCTTGCGCAAATCGTCAGCCCCGGGCTGCGCGGGTTCGAGTCGGAGCGACGCCTCGAGGTGCTGCGCGGCCCTGGCGGGGTCGTTGAGCCTCTGGGCGAGGAGGAGGCCCAGGCTCCGATGGGCGTCGGAGAGACCGGGGTCGATCGACAGCGCCTTGTCGTACTGCTCCGCCGCCAAGCGGTAGTCGCCCCGGAGCGACAGCAGATAACCCAGAAAATTGGCGGCGCGCGCCGACGGCTGCCGGGCCTCCGCGGCCAGGCGGAATTCTCTCTCCGCGGCCGGCAGGTCTCCGCGTCTCAGAGCCACCTCACCCAGCCCGCGGTGCGATTCCGGGAGGTTGGGGTCGAGGCGGTATGCGGCCTCGAACTGCTCAGCGGCCTCCACGGCGCGCGACGCGACGGTGAGAGCATCGGCGAGGTTGATGCGCAGAATGGCGAGGTCGGGGTCGAGGCGGACCGCCTGCTCGAGGTGCGCGATGGCCCTGGAGAGATCGCCCCGCGCCAGGTAGAGGGATCCCAGGTTGTTGAAGGCGCGCGCCGAGCGCGGATCGAGAGCCAGGGCGCGTCGGAATTCCCGCTCGGCGACTGTGTCTTCCCCCAGCGCGCGGTAGGCGGCGCCGAGATTGACGGCGACGTCGGCGCTGCCGGGATCTCGCTGCGCGGCGCCCTCCAGAAGGCCCACCGCCTCCCGGGCCCGGGATTGGTGCAAAAGAGCCATCCCCAGATTCACCCGGGCGTCGTTGAAATCCGTGTAGATGGCCAGGGCGGCGCGGTAGTGTCTCTCCGCCGCGGCATCGTCTCCCGCCCTCAGATAGGCGTTCCCAAGGTTGTAGCGAATGCGGGCGCTGCGCGGTGAGACTCTCGCCGCGCTGCTGTACAAGGCGAAATCGTCCTTCCAGTCCGGGATCCTCGCCCAGGTTCGCGCCGCAGAGAGGATAAGGGCGGCGGCCGCTCCCGCGAGCACGAGCTTCCCGGTCTTCCGGCGGGCGCCCGCTGCGACACCCCAGCCGACCAGCAGGCAGAGCCCCGCGCTGGGAAGGTACATCAGCCTCTCGGCGAAGATCGTGCCGATGAAGAAGACCAGGTTCGAGGTCAGGCAGGCGCTCACCGCGATCCAGAGTAGCCCGCAGGCGCAGGCCGGCGCCCGGCGCAGAAGCCAGATCCCCCCGCCGATCGTCACGAGCACGAGCAGGAGCCCGCCGACGGCCCAGGGGTCGCCCAAGGTCCGGACGATCGGGATCTGATCGTAGGAGTAGTCGGCGGAGAGCCGCGCCGGCCACAGCAGGAGCACCGCGTAACGGGGCACGGTCCCGAGGGCGGTCAGGCGCCCCGCGATTGGACCCGCGGAGGCCGCCGGATTGTCCACATACGGGATCGGCCCGCCGACGCCGAGCGTGCCGAGAACGGCCAAGCGCAGGACGAGGGACCCGACGAGAACCGTCGCGTGTCCCGCGTACAGCGCGAGGCGCCGCCGCGGTCGGGGCGGATCGTCAAGCGCCGGGAAGGTGGCCTCGGCAAGAAGACAGAGGGCGGGCGCCACCACGGCCGACTCCTTGCTCATCACTCCCAGGCCGTATGTGACCCAGGACGCCGCCATCCACGCGACGCCGCTCCTGCCGGGGATCCGGAGGGCCCGCCGGTGGCACAGGATTGCGAGCAGCACGCCGCCCGCGGCCAGGATCTCCGATCGCCCCACGATCCCCGCGACCGTTTCCACGTGCACCGGATGGACGGCGAAGAGCATGCCTGCCATCGCCGGGGGACCGATCCCCGGCAGGATCTCGAAGGCCAGGAGAGTGACGAGGCTCGTGACGCATCCGTGCAGCAGCACATTGACCAGATGAAACCAGCGTGCCTTCATGCCTCCGGCGAGAGCGCGATCGATCGCGAAGCTCATGCTGGAAAGGGGTCGGTACAACATCCGCCGGTGGGGCGGATCGTTCCAGTAGGAGGTGACCAGTAGCTTCGGCAGGGCCCTGACGTCGTGCATGAGCGGGTTGAAGCCAATGACGCCCCAATCATCGAAAACGAAGTCGTGGGTCAGGGTGGGGAGGTGGAGAAGAACGGCGACGAGCGTGCAGCTGAGCAGCGCGAGGTGACGACCTGTCAACGATCGCCCGCCTCCGAGGTACCCCCATCGGGAAGAAGGTCCGAGGTCAGGAGCTCGACCTCCCGCTCTCTCCCGGAAGCGAGATTGACTATCCCGTCCACGCGCGTATGGCGCGCCGCCTGGATCGGCACATCGGTCAGGAAGCCGGTCGTGCGGTGCGCCCAGCTCCCGTCACGTATCATCACATCGAAGGCGACATACAGATCGTAGGTGCCGGGATCGAGGTCGAAATCCATGCGCGGGCCTACCGTCACGCAGCGGTACTGATCCTGCCAGAAGGGCACCAGGGTGTGGGGTCCCGGCTTCGGAGGTGATTTCCTCGTGAGATCCGCGTCGCTCATCACCTTCGGACCGCGGGTCGGCGTCTTGAGGTCGAGCCCCAGCTTGAACGCCGGACGCCAGGACGCGGTTCGGTAGACAGGAGACTCGAACAACATTAACGACGCGTCGGCCGCCCCGCGCTTGACGGCGGCCACGGTGAATTTGTAGCCGAACGTGAAGACCTCGGTCCTTCTCGAAGCACCGGGTCCGGACCTTCCCTGTGGCCGGATCACACGGTCGTCGGGGAAGGTGCACCAGCGGCGGTTCCCACCGAAGGCGATCTCCAATCGCCCCTTGCCGTCCTGCGGATCTCCTGCCAGGACGGGCCCGGCGATGGTGAGGGCAACGGCACTCGGAGCGATCTCCTCGTTCAGGGCCCCGGTGTCGGAAGGGCGCTCCGGCGTGACCTCACTCTCATGCCCCTCCTGCGCCGGGTGGGTGAGGCTGACGAGCCACAGGCAGGACGCGGCGCCGACGAGCGCGAGGCGCGCCCTGCTGCTCTTCCCCGCTCTGCATGCTGCCATCTGGTCCCCGGGACGGAGGCCGTTCGCCGGCACCGCTCTGTGGTAGATTGACGCGTTCCCCTTCGGGCTCGCGCGTCGGCGGCGGGAATTATACTGCGAGGAAATGCCGCGACCAAGGTCGCGCAGGGGTCTACGCTTCCCGGAACTGCCCGTGCTCCAACGACCGAGGTTGACGAACGCAGTGCTGGGAGTAGTCGCCTCCAGCATATGTGTGGGGATGGTGGTGGCAAGGTCTCCAAAACGTGGTCAACTTCCGGTAGGCGGGCAGTTCCGGGAATCTCAATCTCTCTCCCACGCTCAACGCTAAATTGGCACCTGGATGAATCGACCCTTGTGCACGACTCTACCCAACAGGTAGCGTCGAGTCAAGAGAAAAATACTATTTCTGGTGGAGGCAGTGTGGAGGAGAAGGCCCTCGTGGACCTTGAGTTCGACAAGGTCCTGGAGCTGCTGGTCGCGCAGACCTCAACACCTCCCGGTGCCTCCCTGGCTCGGGACCTGAGGCCTTTGTTCGACGGCCCGGAGGTGGTGCTCCAGAATGCGCTCACCGCCGAGGCGGCCAAGCTGGCGACGGAGAGGGGTGCGCTCCCGCACGGGACGGTCCCCGACCCGCAGCCGCTTCTCGCCCGCCTGGAGATCGAGGGGAGCGTGCTGGCTCCCCTCGAGGTGGTCGATCTTCTCACCTTGATGAAATCCGGCAGGGCTCTCAAGGCCTTCCTGGCGGAGAGCCGGGCGGGGTTTCCGCGACTCTGGGAGGTCGGGCGCCAGCTCCCGGAGCTGGGAAATCTGATCCGCTTCCTGGATGGGAAGGTCGCCTCCACGGGCGAATTGGAGGACCAGGCCAGCGACGAGCTGCACGCCATCCGCCAGGAGATACGCAGGCGCAACGAGCGCCTGAAGTTGGCCCTCGACGCGATCGTCGGTCGCCCGGGAGTCGCACGCGCCCTGCAGGACGATTTCATCTCCATCCGCAGCGAGCGGCACGTCCTCCCGATCAGGGCGGAGGCCCAGACAGCCCTGCAGGGGATCGTGCACGGGGTATCGGGCAGCGGCGCGACCGTCTTCATCGAGCCGATCGAGACCGTCGACCTCAACAACGAGATCGTCACCCTGCGCGATCGGGAGGCCGCGGAGGTGCAGCGGCTCCTGCAGGAGTACAGCAGCTTGCTGCGCGGCCGGCTCGCCGAGCTGCGCGCCCTGGGTGGAGGGATCGGGAGACTCGATCTCCTCATGGCCAAGGCCCGTCTCGGCGAGCGGATGGGGGCGCGGCCCGCCGAGCCGGCCTCCTCCGGGGAGCTGATCCTGTCGGGGGCTCGCCATCCGCTGGTCGAAGCGAGCCTGCGCGCGCAGGGCGGCAGCATCGTCCCGCTCGATCTCGAGATCCAGCCGGGCCTGCGCGTCCTCGTCATCAGCGGCCCGAACACCGGGGGAAAGACCGTGACGCTCAAGACGGCAGGGCTGCTGG
>JBIOWS010000150.1:0-10342 GCA_044868745.1 Candidatus Polarisedimenticolia bacterium | reverse complement strand
ATCCGATGGTGGACGGCGATTTCGTGGAGATGCCCCTGCTCCTTAAGACCAGAGGAAAGACGACCACGGACCACATCTCGCCGGCCGGCTTCTGGCTGAGGTTCCGGGGTCACCTCGACCGGATCAGCGATAACATGTTCACGGGCGCCGTGAACGCCTTCACCGGCGAACGGGGGAAGACACTGAACCAGATCAGCGGCGAGACCGGGCTGGAGGTACCGAAGGTCGCCCGCGCCTACAAGGCGGCCGGCAAGAAGTGGGTGGTGGTCGGGGACGACAACTACGGCGAGGGGAGCAGCCGGGAGCATGCGGCGATGTCCCCGCGCTACCTGGGCGCGGCCGCGATCATCGCCCGCAGCTTCGCGCGCATTCACGAGAGCAATCTCAAGAAACAAGGCGTTCTGCCGTTGATGTTCGCCGATCCGAAAGACTACGACAGGGTGCGGGAGACCGACAGGGTCACCCTGGTCAATCTCCGCGATCTCGCGCCGGGCGTTCCGCTCACGGCGATCCTGCACCACGGGGACGGCTCCACGGAGCGGATCGAGCTGCGGCACTCGCTGAACCACGAACAGATCGCCTGGTTCCGGGCCGGCTCCGCGCTCAACCTCCTGCGCCAGCAGGAGGGTGCGGGCGCCGCACTCATTCCGCCGGTCGCTTGATGGCCACGACCATCGGCAATCTCATCTGCCTCACTCCGCGCGACTCCTACGTCGTCGACGAGCCGGTCGCGAGAAAGGGCCTGCTGGGACGCCTCGAGCGCGCGACCGGTCCTTTCGTGCGCAGTCCGGGGATCGGCTTCCCGTATCTCATCGGTTTTCTGCGCAAGAACGGCGTCCTCACCGAGGCCACGCGGCTGGTGGTTCAGCACGACAAGATCGAAGGGCCGATCCCCTTCGAGGAGATCCTGGCCGACAAGGCGGATATGCGCAGGGGCGATCATGATGTCCTGTTCCTCACAGCCTACACGAACTCGGCCAGGGAGGCCTACCGCCGAGCGCGCGAGGCGAGGGCGGCGTACGCCGCGGCGGGCAAACGGCTCACCGTGGTGCTCGGGGGTCCGCACGCCTCGGCCGTTCCGGAAGAGGGTACGCGCCGGGGGCTCGTCGACGCGACGGTCGCCGGGGAAGGAGAGTGGGCGGCCGCCGCGCTTCTCAAGGACATCGAGGAGGGGCGGCCCGTCAAGCCGTGCTACAGGGCGACCTTCGAGCGGATTCGCGATCGGGGGACGCTGGCGCTGGACACCGGGATCTGGAGCGGATTGAAGCGCATGCCCCAACAGATCGTCGCGTCCACGACATTCGCCCGCGGCTGCAAGCTCGACTGCCGGTTCTGCGCCGTCTTCCTCACCAACGGTCCGACGGTCCGGAACCGGGACGTGGCCGACGTCGTGGAGGAGATTCGCAGCCAGGGTCCGGCGGTCGGACGGGACACCGTCGATCGAGCCGGACCCGGCCTGTACAACGCCATCCTGCGCGCCCTCGTCAAGCTGCCGGGGGTGGGGTCGAGGTACGGCGAGCGGCTGATCGCCCGGATGGGCCCCGGGTACAGTCATCAGTTCTTCTTCTGGGACGACAACCTGTACAACGCGGCCGGTTCCTTCCGGGCGCTGTGCGAAGCGATCCTCCCCCTCGGGCGGCCCTGGGCCGCGGAGCTCACCATCGACCTGGCGGAGAAACCGGACCTCCTCGAGCTGGCGTATGCCAGCGGCTGCCGCGACCTCTTCCTGGGCATCGAGTCGGTCAACCAGACGGCCATCGACGGCCTCGACAAATGGTCGAACGACACGAAGTCGATGCGGGAGAGCGTCAAGCGCGTGCACGATGCCGGGATCAACGTCATGGGGTCCTTCGTCTTCGGCCTGGAAGGCGACGACGCCTCGATTTTCGATCGGACTCTCGAGTTCGTGTACGACACCGGCATCGACTTCGTCGTGGCCAACATCATCCAGCCGTACCCCGGCACCGGGACCTTTCAGGACGCGGTCGCAGCGGACGACTTTCTTCCCTGGGCCCACTGCCCGCCCAACTCGGACGTGGCGATGGACTACAACTGGCCGCTGTTCGACGGGGCGCACGTCCTGGTCCGCCCGAAGGGCATGACGGTCGATCAACTCCAGGGAGGGTACTACTACTTCCTGCGCGAGGCCTATTCGCTGCGGGGGATCGCGCGCCGCTTCCGCGGGCATCCGTTCGAAGTGAGCCGGGCGGTCTCGCACTTCGCCCGCAACTACCTCCTGAGCCGCTACGGCATGATCAAGACGGCGCACGCCATCAAGAGGAAAGGCGCGGCCCCCGTCGGGCAGGAACCGCGGGCCGACGCGCGTGCCGCGTAGGTCCGTGCAGGGCGGTCGAAGCGACGGCCGGCGCGCGTCCTGCGCGGGCGAGCGTGCCTGAGCTACCCGAGATCGAGACGATCCTCAGAGGGCTTGGCCCGCTGATCGTGGGCCGTCGCGTCCTGAGCGTGAAGGTCCGCGAGCGGCGCCTGCGCGAGCCGATCGTCCCGCGGACTCTGGCGCGCCTCCGCGGATCGACGGTCACCGGGATCCGTCGGCGTAGCAAGTACCTCCTGCTCGACACGAGCTCTGGTCTGACCCTGCTGATCCACCTCGGGATGACCGGCCAGCTCTGGGTCGCCGATCCCGGCCGGCCGTCCCGCCGCCACGAGCACGTGGTGTTCACGCTCGACGATGGTCGCGAGCTGCGCTACTCGGACATCAGGCGCTTCGGCCTGATGCGGGTGGTGCGGAGCGATCGCGTCGACCGTCACCCACGCCTCAAGGGGCTTGGTCCGGAGCCGCTCGACGAGTCCGTTACCGGAGAGCGCCTCCAGCGGATCACACGCGGCCTCAGGAAGCCGGTGAAGAACTTCCTGATCGATACACGGTCCATCGCCGGCGTCGGAAACATCTACGCCTGCGAGGCGCTGCACCGCTCCGGGCTCAATCCGAAACGGCCGGTCGGCCGCATCAGCCGCGCCGGCTGGAGCCGGCTGGTTGCGAGTCTCCGTCAGGTCCTCAACGAGGCGATCCAGGCCGGCGGGACGACCCTGCGGGATTTCCTCAACGCCGAGGGAGACGTCGGCTACTTCGCGGTGGCCCTGCGCGTCTACGATCGGGCCGGCAGGCCGTGCGGCGGCTGCGGGGCTCCTATCCGCCGCATCGTTCAGGCCGGTCGCAGCACCTTCTACTGCCCGCGCTGCCAGCGCTGAGCGTGATCCTCACTCCGCCGCCTGCCCGCCGCCGGGAACCCAGAGAACGTCCCCGAGGCCGCCGTCGTTTGCCCGCCGGGCCATGACGAACAGGAGATCGGACAGACGGTTCAGGTAGACGATCACCTGCGGGCTGACCCGTTCCGCGCGCGACAGGGAGACGATCCGGCGCTCGGCGCGGCGGCAGACGGTGCGCGCCAGATGCAGCCAGGCGGAAGCGGGGCGGCCGCCGGGAAGGACGAAGCTGCGCAGTCTCCCGAGCGGAGCGTTGAAGCGATCGATCGCCTTCTCCAGTCGCTCCACCTGGGTCGCCGTGATGCGCAGGGCGCGGGGCGGCGCCGTTCCCGCCCGGCCGCGTCGCGGGCGCTCGGGGACGGTCAGGTCGGCGCCGAGGTCGAAGAGATCGTTCTGGATCTGCCGGAGACATCCGCTTCCCTCGGCGTCCAGCCCGGCCGTCAGCGCCAGCCCCAGGACGGCGTTTAACTCGTCCACCGCTCCACAGGCTTCGATGCGCGGGTCATCCTTCCGGACCCGACGGCCCTCCCCGAGGGCGGTCGTCCCCTTGTCGCCTGTCCGCGTGTAGATCCTCGACAGCAGCACCATCGGTCCGAGCCTCCCCTGCGCCGTTGCCCCTCGTCGCCCTCCCGGTCCATGGTAGTCGAAGTGCCCCTCCCCTTGACAGAGGCGCGGCCGGATGGTCTAATTCAAACCGTGATTCAAAAATTGAACGTACGCTCAAATGAGCGGCCGACCCCGGGACGCAGACCTCTGTCGAAGGTGATGCGCAGGCGGCTCGAGATCGTGCGGGGGGCGGCCACAGCCTTCCGGGACCGGGGATACGCCGCCACGAGCGTGCGCGAGATCGCGCGCCGGACCGGGATGGTCCCCGGCAACCTCTATTACTACTTTCGCAACAAGCAGGAGATCCTCTGCTTTTGTCAGGACTATTCGCTGGATGTCCTGCTGCGCGAAGCCCGGCGCATCCGCAGGAGGCGCCTGGGCGCGGAGGAGAGGACGCGCGCCCTCATCCGCTCGCAGGTTCTCTGGATGCTCGACGAGATGCACGGCTCGGCGGCGCACATCGAGTTCCATGCGATCCCGCGCCCCAAGCTGAGGCGCATCATCGAGAGACGCGACGAATACGAGAGGATCGTCCGGGCCGTCATTGAGGACGGCGTGCGCGAGGGTCGCTTCGCGCGCTGCGATCCGAAGCTGGTGACGCTGGCGATCCTTGGGGCCGTCAACTGGACCGCCCGCTGGTACCGTCCCGACGGTGGCCTGCCCCCGGAGGCGATCGCGCAGGCGTTCAGCGACTACCTGGTGCGGGGATTGCGGCGATGAGACGTCGGGCGCAACGCCGCCGTGGCGCCGGGCAGGAGGCCCACGCCAAAGTCCATCTTCGCCTGCGCGTGAACGGCGAGTCGCAGGAGGTCGCCTTCGCCCCGCACAAGACGCTCCTCGAGGTCCTGCGTGAGGACCTCGGCCTCACGGGGACCAAGCACGGCTGCGAGCTGGGGGAGTGCGGCACCTGCACGGTCCTTCTGGACGGTCGCCCGCAACTCTCCTGTCTCGTGGTGGCTCTCGAGTGCGAAGACCGCCCCATCGTCACCGTGGAGGGTCTGGCGCGGGGCCCGGAGCCGCACCCGCTCCAGCTCGCCTTCGCAGAACTGGGGGCGGCGCAGTGCGGTTACTGCACCCCCGGGATCCTGTGCGCAGCCGTGGCTCTGCTCGACGAGACCCCGTCGCCGACACGCCAGGAGGTTCGGGAGGCGTTGTCGGGCAACCTGTGCCGCTGTACCGGCTACATCAAGATCTTCGAGGCAGTGGAGGTGGCGGCGCGCCGGATGAAGGACCCGGCCGCCCGAGCGGACCCGGAGACGCTCTATGGCCGGCGATCGTAGCCGCGGGCACGGGGCCATCGCGGTGGCGCAAGAGCGTCGCCTGCGGATTGTCGGGACGCCGGTCCGCAAGGTGGACGGGCTCGCCAAGTGCGCCGGACTGGTGCGCTTCGCCGACGACATCGTCCTCCCCCGCATGCTGTTCTGCAAGATCCACCGCGCGCCGCTGCCGCACGCGCGTGTCCTCGAGGTCGACACGTCGCGGGCCGCGGCCATGCCCGGCGTCCTCGCGGTCCTGACCGGGAAGGATCTGCCGATTCCGTTCGGCATCCTGCCGGTGAGCCAGGACGAGCACGCCCTCTGCGTGGACCGGGTGCGCTTCGTGGGCGACCCGGTCGCCGCCGTGGCGGCGATCGACGAGGACACGGCGTTCGATGCGATGAACGCCGTCCGGGTGGAGTACGCGCCGCTGCCGGCGGTGATGTCGATCGAGGAGGCGATCGCGAGGCCGTCCCCGCGCATCCACGACTACGGCGACGAGGGGAACATCCACAAGATGGTCGCCCTCGAGTTCGGCGATGTCGAGCGGGGCTTCCTTGGCGCGGACGAGGTGTTCGAGGACACCTTCTATTACGAGGGGAGCACCCACCTGCCGATGGAACAGCACGCCGCGGTCGCGCAGGTCGATCCGGACGGCCGGCTGACGGTCTGGTCGAGCACGCAGACGCCGCACTACGTGCACCGCGCGCTGGCGAAGGTGTTGCAGATGCCGCCGTCACGAATCCGGGTGATCGCCTGCCCCAACGGCGGCGGGTTCGGCGGGAAGAGCGACCCGTTCAATCACGAGATCGTGGCGGCGAAGCTGTCGCTCGTCACCGGCCGTCCCGTGAAGATCACGCTGACCCGCGAGGAGGTGTTCTACTGTCATCGCGGCCGGCATCCCGTTCTGATGCGCGTGAAGACCGGAGTCACGAAGGACGGCGCGATGACGGCGATGCACTTCCGCTCCTTTCTCGACGGCGGCGGCTACGGCTCGTACGGCGTCGCGAGCACCTACTACACCGGCGCCCTGCAGACTGTCACCTACCCGGTCCCGCATTACAAGTTCGAGGGGGTGCGCTGCTTCACCAACAAGCCGCCCTGCGGCCCCAAGCGGGGCCACGGCACGCCGCAGCCGCGCTTCGCCCTCGAGGTGCAGATCGACAAGATCGCCGAACGCCTCGGCCTCGACCCGGCGGAGATGCGGCTCAGGCACCTGGTGCCGCCTGGGTCGCTCACAGCCAATTACCTGAAGGTAGGCTCCATGGGGCTGGCAGCGTGCATCGAGAGAGTCGTCGCGGGCTCCGACTGGAAAGGGAAATTCCGCCGCCTTCCGCGCGGCAAGGGGATCGGCCTGGCGTGCTCGAGCTACCTCTGCGGCGCCGGGCTGCCGATTTACTGGAACAACATGCCGCACACCGGCGTGCAGCTCAAGCTCGACCGCGGCGGTGGTGTGGCGGTCTTCTGCGGCGAGATCGACATCGGCCAGGGATCCGACACCGTCCTCGCGCAGACGGTCGCCGAGGTGCTGGGGATCGATCCGTACGACATCCGTATCGTCTTCGGGGACACCGATCTGACTCCCGTGGACCTCGGCTCCTACAGCAGCCGGGTCACTCTGATGATGGGGAATGCGGCGATCCAGGCGGCCGAGCGGGCGCGCGAGATCCTCTCCCGCGCCGTCTCCGCCAGGCTGCGGGTGCCGGCCGAGCGCATCGCCTTTGCCGGAGGACGGGTCTTCGACGTCGAGGATCCGGAGGGCCACGGTCTGTCGTTCGCGGAGGCGGTGCAGGAAGCGGAGAGTCGGTCCGGCACCATCGGCACCGTCGGCTCCTACACTCCACCCCCCTCGCAAGGACGCTACAAGGGGGCGGGAGTCGGTCCGTCGCCGGCGTACAGCTACAGCGCGGCGGTGGTGGAGCTGGACGTCGATCCGCGCACGGGATGGATCCGGGTCGAGAGGGTGCACCTGGCGCACGACGTGGGCCAGTGCATCAACCCTGTGCTGGTCGTCGGACAGGTTGAAGGGAGCGTCTACATGGGGCTCGGCGAAGCGCTCATGGAGGAGCAGGTCTTCCGGGCGAACCGGAACGGCGTCCACAAGATCCCCTCCATGCTCGAGTACAAGAGCCCGACCACCATGGAGATGCCGGACGTCGTGACCTACCTGGTGGAGGATCCCGACCCGAACGGCCCGTTCGGCGCCAAGGAGGTCGGCCAGGGACCGCTGCTGCCAGTCGCTCCCGCCGTGGCGAACGCCGTCCACGACGCCGTCGGAGTGAGGATCGACGAGGTGCCGATCACCCCGGAGAAGGTGCTCAAGGCCCTCGAATCGCCATCCAAGCGTTACGGCCCGAGATCGGTCCCGCAGGTGTCCTGGCCGGATCCGATCCGCGTTCCCACGCCCTGGGAAGGGGGCACGGGGGAGGCGGTGACGGGGGGAGCGGGGAAGCGCCGATGATGCGCCTGCCGAAGTTCCGCTACCTCGCCCCGCGGAGCGTGCGCGAGGCGGCGCACATGCTCATCAGCGAAGGACCGGAAGCGAGCCTCGTCGCCGGCGGCACCGACCTCTACCCCAACATGAAGAGACGTCACCAGAGGCCCAAGGTCCTCGTGGGCCTGAGACGGATCGAGAGCCTCAAGGGAGTGAAGGGGAATGCCGCGCGGGGCCTCTGGATCGGCCCGTCGACGACGCTCACCGATTTGGAACGGCATACGGTCCTGCGGCAACGCTACCCGGGGCTCTTCCAGGCGATTCATTCGATCTCGACCCCGATCCTCCGGAACATGGGGACGATCGGCGGGAACATCTGTCTCGACACGCGCTGCAACTACTACGACCAGAACTACGAGTGGCGGCGCGCGATCAACTTCTGCATGAAGTGCGACGGCGAGGTGTGCTGGGTCGCTCCGGGCAGCGACCTCTGCCTCGCCGTCTCCTCGAGCGACACGGCTCCGGTGCTGTGCGCCATGCGTGCCCGCGTGCACCTCGCCTCGGAGGACGGGGAGCGGTCGATCGAGGCGAAGGACCTCTACCGCCGGGACGGAATCCACTATCTGACCAAGAGGCCGGACGAGATCGTCACCGGGATTGAGATCCCTCCCGCGGCCGGCTGGCGCTCCGCCTACCGCAAGCTGCGGCGCCGCGAGGCGTTCGACTTCCCCGTCCTCGGTGTCGCCGCCTGCCTCAGGCTCGAAGACGGCGTCGTGTCCGAGGCCCGCGTGTGGCTGGGCGCCGTCTCCATGGCTCCGGTTGAGGCGGCCGCCGCGCAGGCAGGCCTCGTCGGCCGACCGCTGACCGATGAGGCGATCGAGGAGGCGGCGCGCCTCGCCTACCCGCTCTCGAAGCCGGTGGACAACACCGATTTCGGGCTGCGCTGGCGCAAGGAGATGACCCGCCACTTCGTCCTGGAGACGCTCCGGGAGATTCGTAAAGCGTGAACGGATCCCCCGTCGCGGCCCCGCGCAAGGCGACGACCTTCCAGCTCGTCTTCATGATGTACTCCGTGATCTGCAGCGGGGCCTACGGGCTCGAGGAGATGGTGTCGGGCGCGGGACCCGGGATGGCACTGCTGATGCTGGCCGTTTTGCCGTTCGTGTGGGCGGTGCCTGTCGCGCTGGCGTGCTCCGAGCTGTCGGCGCGCTTCCCGGTCGAAGGGGGGTACTACCGCTGGGCACGGATGGCGTTCGGGGACTTCGTCGGCTACGTGGCGGGCTGGCTCGTCTGGCTGACCATCTTTGCGACCAACGGGACGTTTGCCGTCCTGTTCGCCAACTATGTGCGCTACTGGATTCCGGGCCTGTCTCCTTTCGGCCACTGGGTCATCGCCCTGGCGCTCGTGTGGACCACCACCTTCCTCAACTACCGCGGCATACGGCTCGTCGGGACGACGTCCGTCGCCCTGACGCTCTCGATCTTCCTGCCGTTTCTGGCGATGGCGCTGCTCGGGATCCTGCGATGGCGGTTCAACCCCGTCCTGCCGTTCTTCAATCAGGAGAAGGGGCCGCTGCTTTCATTTTCGAACGGTCTCCTGCTCGCCATCTGGCTCTACTCCGGGTACGAGAAGCTGACGACCAACGCGGGGGAGATCGAGCGGCCTTCGCGCGCCTTCCCGATCGCCCTGGCGGTCGCCGTACCGATGACCGCGCTCAGCTACATCCTCCCGACCGTCATCGGGCTTGCGGCCAACGGGGACTGGGCCGCCTGGGGGGAGGCGCATTTTTCCAGGGCGGCCGAGCAGATCGGCGGACCGATCCTGGGGAGCGCGATGGCGTTCGGGGCGCTGCTGAGCAACTTCTGCCTGCTCATGGTGACCATCCTAGGACAGTCGCGCCTGCCGATGGTCCTCGCGGAGGACGGTCTCTTCCCCTCCATCTTCCGCAAGACGCACTCGCGATACGGCACGCCGGTGGTCTCGCTCCTAGTCGGAGGCGTCGTCATGAGCGCGCTGTGCGGCTTCTCGTTCTCCTACCTGACCGGGCTGTTCTCCCTGGTGCAGGTCTTCGCCTACCTCCTGATCTACGCCTCGCTCTTCCGCTTGCGATCCCGTCCCCCCCTGACGACGGCCGGCATGGTGGCCGTGAACCCGGGCACGGATCGGGGCCGCGTCTTCAGGATCCCGCTGGGGAGAGGCGGTTTGGCGGTGATGACGGCTCCGAGTGTCGCCCTGGCGATCCTCGTCGTCGCCCAGAGCCTCTGGCCCGGAGGAGGGTTCAACGCCGCGCAGGCGCTCGTCTTTCTCCTCCTGATCGCTTCCGGGCCGGTTTCGTACCTGGTCTTTCGGGTGGTGCGACGGGCGGGAGCGGCCCCTTCCGTCGGGGCCTGAACGCGGGCCCGCCCTCTCGGTCCCGCGGGTCGGGCCCGGCCGGGAGAATTTCTCCTGAGGGGTCTAGACACGGGCGGTGACTTCGGGGAGAATCTGAGCCATCCATGGGACATCCGGTGTGCACTTGAATTCAGGAAACCGCGTTGGCGGTGGCGGCGACCGGAAGGCCCATTAATTTGGAGGTTGTTCAGATGCCCAAGGGTAAGGTGAAGTGGTTCAACGACAGCAAGGGGTACGGTTTCATCACTCCGGACGATGGGGGGAAGGACGTTTTTGTCCATCACACCGCCATCCAGTCCTCAGGGTTTCGGTCCCTCGCCGAGGGTGATGCTGTCGAATTCGAGATCGAGCAGGGACAGAAGGGTCCGGCCGCCGCGAACGTGCGCAAGATCTGATCCCGGTTCCGTTTCCCGGTCCTGACCGGTGGGG
>JBIOWS010000149.1:0-3651 GCA_044868745.1 Candidatus Polarisedimenticolia bacterium | reverse complement strand
CGACCGCCGCCGTTCTACAGGCGTTCGCCCGCACCGAGGAGGCCCGCTTGAGCAAAGGGAGCTCGATCTACCCCGAGGACCTGCGATACACGAAAGAACACGAGTGGCTGGCGGTCCAGGGCACCGTCGGAACGGTCGGCATCACCCACTACGCCCAATCGGAGCTGGGGGATATCGTTTACGTCGAGCTGCCCGCCGTCGGCACGCCTCTCGTGGCCGGAGAGGAGTTCGGCACGGTGGAGTCGGTCAAGGCCGTCTCGGAGATCTTTGCCCCGGCCTCGGGCGAGGTCCTGGAGGTCAACGGCGCCCTGGCCTCGAGTCCCGAGACGATCAACAAGGATCCGTATGGCGAGGGGTGGCTGCTCAAGATCAAGCTGGCCGATCCCAAGGATGTCGACAGCCTGATGCCGGTGGCGGAGTACCGCAAGTACGTCGAGGACGAAGCCAACTGAGATGGGTGACGGCCACCGCTACATCCCCGCCTCGGAGGCCGACCGTGAATCGATGCTCCGTGAGATCGGAGTCGAGAGCATCGACGATCTGTTCGCGACCATTCCCTCCTCTCTCCGTCTCAACACCGATCTGGCGATCCCCGGTCCCCTCTCAGAGGCGGAGCTCCTGGCCGAGCTGTCGGAGCGCTCACGCGACAATCGCGACCCGGACGGGAGAGCCCAGTTCCTGGGCGGTGGCGCCTACAGGCACCTCTGCCCGTCCCTGGTCGATCACCTGCTCGGGCGCGCCGAGTTCTACTCCTCCTACACCCCCTATCAGCCGGAGATCAGCCAGGGGAGCCTGCAGGCGATCTTCGAGTACCAGACGCTGATCTGCCAGCTCACCGAGCTCGACATCTCCAACGCCTCGATGTACGAGGGAGCGTCTGCGCTGGCGGAGGGCCTGTTGATGTCGGAAAGGCTCAACCGGCGCGGGCGCGTCGTCCTCTCGGATCGCCTCCACCCGGAATACGCGCAGGTGTCCCGCACCTATCTGAGCGGCCTCGATCTGTCGGTCGCGACCTTCGGGCACCGTCAGGACGGCGCCGCCGACCCGGCCGCCGCCCGCCGGGCCCTGGAGGAGGGGCAGGCGAGCGCGCTCGTGATCCAGCACCCCAATTTCTTCGGCTGCCTTGAGGACGTCGAGGACCTCGCGCGCGTCGCGCACGACGCCGGAGCGCACCTGATCGTCGTGATGACCGAGCCTCTGGCGCTCGGTCTCCTGAAGGGGCCCGGCCGGCAAGGTGCCGACATCGTCCTGGGGGAGGCGCACTCGTTCGGGGTGCCGCTGTCCTATGGCGGTCCCTACCTCGGGTTCATGGCGGCGCGCCAGGCGTTCCTGCGCAGCATGCCGGGGCGCATCGTCGGAGAGACCAGGGACGTGGATGGCCGGCGGGGGTACGTTCTGACCTTGTCCACGCGCGAGCAGCACATCAGACGCGAGAAGGCGACCTCGAACATCTGCACCAACGAAGGTTTGTGCGCCCTGACCGCCGCCATTTTCATGTCGGTCGTCGGAAAGGACGGTCTCCGGGAGCTGGCCACACACAACCACGCCAAAGCGGCCTACGCCCGCGGGCGGATCGCCGGCCTGCGCCGTTGCCGGCTTCCCTACGGCGCGCCGGTCTTCAACGAGTTCGTCGTGGAGCTGCCGGTGCCGGCCGAGTCGGCGGTGCGCGCCCTCGGGGAGCGCGGCATCGTCCCCGGGCTCCCGTTGTCGCGCTACTTTCCGGGCCGGGAGGGCGATTTGCTCGTGTGCGTGACCGAGGTGAACCCGCGCGCCGAGATCGACCGCCTGGTCGCGGAGCTCGGGAGGCTCGGCTGAGATGTGTCCCCGGAGCCTGAGGGCGGCGGAAAAGCTCCTGTTCGAGATCTCGCGCCCGGGTCGCCGAGGCTTCGCCCTGCCGCCGCTCGACGTGCCGGACGACGGGGGGCGGGACCTGCCGCCCGCCTGCCTGCGCGACGGCATCGAGGGGTTCCCCGAGCTGAGCGAGGTCGAGGTAGTGCGCCACTACACCCGACTGTCGCAGCTGAATTACGCCATCGACCTCGGTCTCTATCCCCTGGGCTCATGCACGATGAAGTACAACCCCAAGATTCATGAGAAGGTCGCCAGGCTCCCGGGGTTCGCGGAGGCGCACCCACACTTGCCGGAGGAGGCGGCTCGCGGCAGTCTGCGCCTGATGCATGAATTGGAGCGCGCCCTGTGCGCCATCTGCGGCATGGACCGCTTCACGCTCCAACCCGCCGCCGGCGCGCAGGGGGAGCTGACGGGGATCCTGATGGCCCGGGCCTATCACCGCGACCGGGGCGATCCGCGTCAGGTGGTTCTGATCCCCGACTCGGCGCACGGGACCAACCCGGCGAGCGCGCACCTCGCGGGGTACCGCGTGGAGCAGATCACCTCCAATGCCAAGGGGTGCATCGACCTGCCGGCGCTGCAGCGTCGCATGGCGGAGGACGTGGCGGTGCTGATGTTGACGAACCCCAACACCCTCGGCGTCTTCGAGGCCGAGATCGAACAGATCGCCGCCGTCGTGCACGACAAGGGGGGCCTCCTGTACATGGACGGGGCCAACCTGAACGCCTTCGTCGGCATCGCCCGTCCTGGTGACATGGGCGTGGACCTGCACCACGTCAATCTGCACAAGACCTTTTCGACTCCCCACGGCGGGGGAGGCCCGGGCGCCGGACCGGTCGGCGTCAAGAAGCACCTCGAGCCCTACCTGCCGGTCCCGACGATCGAGAAGGAGGGCGAGACTTACCGCCTGCGCCAGGACCTGCCCAAGAGCATCGGCAAGATCCGGTCGTTCTACGGGAACTTCGGGATGCACGTGCGGGCCTATGCGTACATCCTGGCCCTCGGCCCGCGGGGGATCCGGCGCATGGCGGAAACGGCCGTGCTGAACGCCAACTACCTTCGCAAGAAGCTCGAGCCCACCTACCACCTGCCGTACCGGGAGCCGACGCTGCACGAGGTCGTGTTCTCCGACCGCCATCTGGAGGAGTCGGGGGTGCACACCCTCGACATCGCCAAACGTTTGATGGACTATGGATTCCACCCGATGACGATTTACTTCCCGCTGATCGTCAAGGGAGCGATGATGATCGAGCCGACGGAGAGCGAGAGCCGGGAGGAGCTTGACGACTTCATCGAGGCGATGCGACGGATCGACGAGGAGGCACGCCGCGATCCGGAGCTCGTGCGCTCGGCGCCGCACACCACGCCCGTGCGGCGGCTCGACGAGGTGGGCGCGGCCCGCACCCCAATCCTGCGTTGGCGCCGACCCGCGGTCAGTTCAGGGTCACGCCCTCGGGAAGCCTTTTGATGACCATGTTCGAGAAGCAGCGCATCTGGCAGCCGAGGGCCTCCACCTCGTTGCCGGTCTTGCGCGAGACATAGCGGAAGGCGCAGTTGCGGCAATCGCCGTTCCAGCAGTATTTGCTGTAGGCCAAATCGAGATTCATGAACTGCAGCACGCGCAGGAGCGTGTTGTTCTCCGGCACTTCGTAGGTCCTGCCGTTGATGGTGATGGAGATGAGTTTCTCGTAAGCTTCGAGAACGGCCGTTTCCATCGTGCCATGGGCTCCGGATGCGCACCCCGCTTGCAAAATCTAGGGTTCACCCGGAGGAACGGCAAGGGACGGGCGATCGCCCGGC
>JBIOWS010000148.1:0-2455 GCA_044868745.1 Candidatus Polarisedimenticolia bacterium | reverse complement strand
TCCCAGCCAAAGGCCCTGAACCGCAGCGGCTCGCGCCAGACGGCTCGGTAGTCCGCTAGGTCGGTGGCCGTCAGAATCCCGCCGTGCGCACGGGCGGTCGCCTCGATCGCGGCGGCCACCGCTCCGGAGGCGATCGCCGCCGGTCCACGCCCGGCGTAAGCCTGCAGCGTAGCGGCAAGCTCAGGCAGTTTCATGATCGCGCCCACGGCGGGCGGCTCCCCGCCCGGGAGCCAGACCGCGGCGGTCTCGGGGAAATGTCCCAGGCGCTGGCGCTCCGATTGGATCGCGTCGTGCAGACGACGGGACACGGCAAAGCCGTGGCGCGCCAAGCGCAAAGCGGGCGCCACGACGTGGGGCCAGGGAAGTCTTCCGTACCGACGATGCAGTTCGTAGAGACCCGTTGGAGATCCGGGCACGCCGGCCGCGAGCGGGCCGTCGAGGGAGGCCCCGGGGTTCGGGTGCCCCTCGGGGTCCAGGAACATGTCGCGGCTGGCGGCGGCCGGAGCGATCTCGCGGAAGTCGAGGCTCGTGACCTCCTCACCCGACTTGATCACTGCGAATCCGCCCCCGCCGAGATTGCCCGCGACGGGATGCACCACAGCGAGCGCCAGGGCTACGGCAACGGCTGTGTCGGCCGCGCTGCCACCCTCGCGGAGTATCTCGAGCCCCGCTTGCGTCGCCGCGCTCTCCGCCGAGGCGACCGCGCCGCCGGTACCGAGGTCCGATGGGCGGGTGGGCGGGCCCAGGACAACGGGCCGCGGGCAGCCGAGCAGGGTGAGAAGGAGTATCGGTGCGAGGATACGGCGGACGAACACGGGAACGCAGTCTGACACATGCCCCTGCCCGCACGCCAGAGGTACATCCTGGTATATCATCTGGCCGGTTGGGCCTGTAGCTCAGGTGGATAGAGCAGCGGATTCCTAATCCGCGTGCCGGAGGTTCAAGTCCTCTCAGGCCCACCAGTCCTGGTCCCGAGATGAGAAAATCAGAGCGACACCAAATCAAGCGCGATGAGCTGGTCACGATCCTCGAGAGGGCCACTACATACTTCGAGGAGAACGTCTTTCAAGTTTCCGTAATCGCCGGAGTCGTGGTGGTGCTGGTGCTCGGGGGGTTCGGCCTGCGCTCCTGGTTGGGAACGCGGGAAGAAAGGGCATCCTCGCTGATCGCGCAGATCATGCAGACTCATCGCGCCCCCATCGCGCTGAGCATGGAGGCGCTGCAGCAGGCCCCTCCCGGAGGTCGCGCCTTCGGCACCACGGAGGAGCGTGATCGGAAAATCCTCGAGCTGGCCGATGAGCTCCTGTCGCGTCATGGCATGTCCGCGTCGGCGCCAAAGGCTCTTTACTACAAGGCGATGGCGCTCAACGATATGAAGAAGCCCGATGACGCCGTGAAGGCGCTGCAAGAAATTCTAGAGAGACACCCGAAGGACTTCCTGGCGCCGATGGCTCGATATCAGCTGGCTAGGATCCGTGAAGCACAGGGAAATCCCTCCGAAGCCCTGATCCACTTCCAAGCGCTCGCCGAGGACAGACGCGGTCTGTTCCCCAGGGAGGAGGGACTTCTCGGCGTGGCCCGCTGTCAGGAGAATCTGGGTCGCAAGGAGGAAGCGCTCAAGACGTACAGGAAAATCGTCAACGACTATCCCGATTCCGATTACCAGTTCGAGGCCCGCAGAAAGGTCGACGAACTCTCCTGATCCCGCATGCCCCGCTTCGTGAACATGGCCAAGAGCGGACGGATGGCCGCCCATCGGAAGGGCCGCCTCCAGCAGGCGCAGAACAAACCGCCGCGCAAAAAGGGATCCCGTCCGTGTGGGTACGGCGCGTCGTCACACAGCGGCGGGCCGCCGGACGAATCCAGAGTGGGTCCGGTGCGCCGCCGCGGGTGAGAGTCGACCGGGGTCCGTCCGGCCGGGTCAGAAAGGTATGTCGTCCTCGGGTGGGGGCTGGGCTTCCTCGGTCACGACCTCCTGGCTGCCGCGGTCGACCGCGGACCGGGGTTCCCCGGCCTCCGGTCGTCCCAGCATCACCACTCGGGAGGCCTTGATCTCGGTGGTGGATCGCTTGTTCCCCTCGCGATCGTCCCACTGGCGGGTCTGCAGCGATCCTTCGACATAGACCTGCTTCCCCTTGGCGAGGTGCTCGCGCACGATCTCTGCCTGCTTGCCCCACACCACGATGCGGTGCCACTCGGTACGTTCCTGGCGTTCGCCCCCCTTGTCGGTCCAGACCTCATTCGTGGCCAGCGTGAAATTCGCGACCGCGGTGCCGTTCTGCGTGTAGCGCACTTCCGGATCCCGGCCGAGGTTGCCGATAAGGATGACCTTGTTGACGCTCGCCATGACTACCCCCTCTGTCTCCGATCGGATCCGCGCTAGCCTACCACATCGTCGCCGGGCCGGGGCGATCTGCACATACCTGGGCACCAAGGTTGCATGCGCGCCGCTCCG
>JBIOWS010000147.1:0-5901 GCA_044868745.1 Candidatus Polarisedimenticolia bacterium | reverse complement strand
CGATGCGCAACAGGTTCGCGCTATGTGAAACCCTCCACTCCGCCCCGTTCCGCCCCTTATACTCCCCGTCGATGTTCTCGCAACGGCTGGCCTGGCGCGTCCCGCAGAACCGGTTGTCCCGGCTGCTCGAGGAGAGGCGGGGCGTGGCGGCTCCGATTCTCGATCTGACGGAGTCGAACCCCACCCGCGTCGGGATCGACTATCCGAGCGAGGCGATCGCCGCCGCCCTCTCCGACTCCGCCGTGGCGTCCTACGACCCCTCCCCGCGCGGGCTCGGCGAGGCGCGCGACGCGGTCGCGGCCTACTACGCGCGGCGCAGGCTCGACGTCCCTCCCGACCGCGTCGTCCTGACCGCGGGCACAAGCGAAGCGTACTCTTTCCTTCTCAAGCTGCTCGCCGATCCGGGCGACACGATCCTGGTGCCCCGGCCCAGCTACCCTCTGCTGGACTACCTGGCGGGGCTCGAGTCGGTGCAGATCGCGTCCTATCCGCTCGCGCTCGACGATCGCTTCAGGATCGACCTCGACGCCCTGCGGCGCAGTCTGGCCGCGGCCGGGCGCGCCGCGCCGCGAGCCGTGGTGACGGTCAATCCGAACAATCCCACCGGGACGGCTCTGAGGGAGCAGGAGCGGGCCGCGCTCGAGGAGGTTTGTGCGCCACTCGGCGCGGCGATCATCTCGGACGAGGTGTTCTTCGATTACCTCGACGAGCGGTCGGCAGCGGGCGCGCCGGGGGACCGGGGAGATCGCTGCGTCACGCTCGCTTCGCTCCCCGCGTCCGACGGCCGATCCGGAGCGCTCACCTTCGCCCTCGGCGGGCTCTCGAAGGCGTGCGGCCTGCCCCAGATGAAGCTCGGCTGGATCGTGGTCGGCGGCCCCGATCGACTCGCCCGGGAAGCGCTGGAGAGGCTCGAGCTGATCGCCGACACGTATCTGTCGGTCGGCGCTCCGGTGCAGCGGGCCGCGGCGCGCCTCCTCGAGGCGGGCGAGGCGATCCAGGCCTCGATTCGAGACCGGGTGATCCGGAACCGCTCCATCCTGGACGAGGCGGTCGGAGCGGCATCTCCCTGCCGGGTCCTGGCGCGTGACGGCGGCTGGTACGCCGTCCTCCAGGTCCCCGCGCTCGTCCCCGAGGAAGAGCTGGCCGTGGTCCTGCTCGCGGAGGATGACGTCCTGGTCCACCCCGGGTACTTCTTCGATTTCCCCCGTGAGTCGTTCCTGGTCCTGAGCCTCCTCCCGGAGCCGGCGACGGTTCGCGAGGGGGTGCGGCGGATCCTGAGCCGTGTGGCAGGCGGCTGAGGCCGGTTCGCACGGCGGGCAGCCCCGTTTGCCTGCCCGTGGTCGCTTGTGTATACTCCCGCCCCTTCGGATCGGGCCAATCCGGGTCTGATCCGTGTGTACGAAACTGTCATCCGAGGAGGGCAGCATGACCGGCAAGAAAGCTCTCGGTTTTGTGGTTGCGACCGCGGTCGTCGGCCTGCTCGCGAGCGGCTATCAGTTCGCGGGCGATACGGCCAAGAAGGATTCCGGCAAGAGCGTGAAGTGCGCCGGCGCCAACAGCTGCAAGGGCCACGGCGAGTGCGCCGCGGCGGACGGCAGCCACGCCTGCGCCGGCAAGAACGAGTGCAAGGGGAAGGGCTGGACGAAAGTGAAGAGCGAGAAGGAGTGCACCGACAAGGGCGGTACGGTGGTGAAGGAAGAGAAGAAGGAAGAGGGGGCGCAGGGATAACGGGCCGCGCCTTTCGAGCTGGTTCGACCTAGACGGATGGCCCCGGGCGGTGTCGGCTGCCCGGGGCCTCCGATCCTCAGAACTGCCATGAACCTGATGGGTGACCCGGCGCGGCCGGTTGCCGGCCGGCCTCGATGCCTCGGCCACGGTGTGGGCCTCAGGCGGGATCATTTCGATCGCGTCCTCTCCGGCCCGACGCGTGTCGACTGGTTCGAGGTGATCACCGAGAACTTCATGGTCCAGGGCGGGCGTCCCCTGCACGTCCTGACGCGCGTCCGCGAACGCTATCCAATCGTCCTGCACGGTGTGTCGCTGTCGATAGGGTCGACGGACCCTCTCGACGAGGCGTATCTCGACCGCCTCGCCGAGCTGGCGCGCCGCTTCGAGCCGGCCTGGGTCTCGGACCACCTCTGCTGGACGAGCGTGGGCGGCCGCCAGGCGCACGACCTGCTTCCCCTTCCGTACACGGAGGAGGCGCTGAACCACGTGGTGTCGCGGGTCGCGCGGGTCCAGGAGCGACTGGGGCGGCCAATCGCCCTGGAGAACGTCTCCAGCTACGTGGCGTACCGACGCTCGAGGATGCCCGAGTGGGATTTCCTGGCGGCGGTCGCGCAGCGCTCCGGGTGCGGAATCCTGCTGGACGTCAACAACATCTACGTGAGCGCCAGGAACCACGGCTTCGAGCCGCGCGCCTACCTGGCCGGGATCCCGCCGGCGAGCGTCTGGCAGTTCCACCTGGCAGGTCACTCCGACAAGGGAGACTACCTGCTGGACACGCACGATCATCCGGTGGCCGACCCCGTCTGGGACCTGTACCGCGAGGCGGTCCGCCGCTTCGACGATGTGAGCACCCTGATCGAGTGGGACGACCGTATCCCCGAGTTCGATCGGCTCGAGGAGGAGTCCGAGCGCTCCAGAACGATCCGCGACCGGGTCCTGGGGACCGGAGCCGCGAGGGGAGCGGACCTGCGGCGTGGACGCCCGTGATCGCCCCTGATCTGCGCCGGCTTCAGGAACTGTTCTGGGCTCTCATCTCCGCGCCCGAAGGTGTCGTTCCGGCGCTCGACGAGATGGCGCGCCGGGGGGGCATCGATGCGGACGGGCTCGACGGCATCTTCAAGGGCGACGACCGCGTTCCGGTCGCCAGACGTCTCGACATCTACGCCAACATGTACTTTTTCCGGCTGCTCGACTGCCTCAGGGAGGATTTTCCAAAGACGCACGCGACGATCGGCATCGATCGCTTTCACGACCTGGTCACGGACTATCTCCTGCGGCACCCCTCCGAGCATCCATCGCTGCGCTACCTTGGGCGGAGGCTGCCGGAGTTCATCGCGACGCATCCGATCGTGGAAGAGTTCCCCTGGCTGGCCGGCCTGGCCTGTCTGGAGTGGGCCCGTGCGGAGGTGTTCGACGCTCCGGACGCGAAGCCGCTCACGCGGGAGGATCTGTCGGGGCTGCCGCAGGATCGTGCCGGTGACGCGCGCTTCGTCCTGATCCCGGCATTCGATCTGCTCCGTCTGGAACACGACGTGGTGCCGCTCTGGCGCGCCCTGGACGAGGGGGCGTCGGCGGAGCCGACCGCCGTCGCGCGCCGCCGACTGGCGAGGCCCCCGGCGCGCCGGCGGACGCCGGTGCGTGTCTGGAGGCGCGATCTCGTCGTCTATCACGCGAGCCTGGAGGAGAGCGAGGCGCTCTGCCTGGAGGCTGTGCGTGCAGGGGAGCCGCTGGGGAGGCTCTGCCAGCAACTGGCGGCGGGGCGCGGCATCTCCAGGGCGACGCAGCGTATCGGCCGGATTCTGCAGGGATGGATCGACGACGGCCTGCTGGCCGCCTACTCCCTCCCCGAGTGAGCAAGGACGGCGTGTCGCACGACGGCAGGGGGCGCGGGACGTGCCACGTTGCGGCCACGATCCTCGGGTGTCTGCTCCTTCCGCCTGCCTACGCCGCAGAGGATGCCTCGAAGCGCGAGCCTCCCATGACCCGGGTCGAGCCGGTCGTCGAGGAGATCCACGGCGTCACCGTCACCGACCCTTACCGCTGGCTGGAGGATGGCGGCAATGAAGAGGTGCGCCGCTGGGTCGAGGCCCAGAACGGGCATACCCGGGCGCTCCTGGATGACCGCCCGGGCCGCGAGGCGGTGCGCAGCCGGCTGACGCGCCTTCTGTCGATCGGCACCCTGGGGGCGCCGGCGCCCCGCAACGGCCGCTACTTCTATACGCGCCGGGAGGGGGCCGACCAGAACCAGCCGATCCTGTACGTCCGCCGCGGGCTGAAGGGCGAGGACCGGGTCCTGGTCGATCCGAACAGGCTGAGCCAGGACGGAACGGCGACCATCGACTGGTGGTACCCCTCGGAGGACGGCACCCTCCTCGCCTACGGCATCTCCACGAGCGGCGACGAGAAGAGCACGCTGCGGCTCCTCGAGGTGGACAGCGGCCGGCAACTCCCCGACGTCATCCCCCACACCCGCTACTGCACTCTCGCCTGGCTGCCGGACAACCGCGGCTTCTACTACACGCGCTACCCTGCCCCTGGGGAGGTGCCCCAGGGGGAGGAGAACTACCACCGGCACGTGTTTTTCCACCCCTTGGGCGGCGATCCCAAGGACGACCGGAAGATCTACGGCGAGCAGCGCAAGCCGGAGGAGATGATCGAGGTCGATCTGTCGCCCGACGGCCGCTTCCTTCTCATCACGGTGTTCGAGGGATGGTCCCGCTCCGACCTGTACGTCAAGGATCTGAGGGTGGAGAGATCACCGTTCGTGCCGATCGCCGAGGGGATCGATGCCATCTTTCAGGGGAAGGTGATCGGCGAGACGCTCTACCTCCTGACCAACTGGGAGGCGCCCCGCTACCGCTTGTTCGCCGTCGACCTGCGGCGCCCGCAGCGCGACGCCTGGAAGGTCTTGATTCCGCAGGGGGACGCCGTGCTGAGCCAGGTCCAGTACGTCGGCGGCCGAATCGTCGCCCACTATCTCAAGGACGCCTCGTCGCGTCTCGTCGTGCACGGCGCCGACGGCAGGAAGATCCGCGACATCCCGCTCCCGGCGCTCGGCACCATCGAGACGATCACCGGACGGCACGACGGCCAGGAAGCGTTCTTCGACTTCTCATCGTTCACCGTGCCTCCGGCCGTCTATCGCTGCGATCTCGAATCCGGATCCGTGGCCCTCTGGGAGAGGGTCAAGAGCGACGTCGACCTGTCACGCCTCGCAGTGAAGCAGGTCTTCTACCCCTCCAGGGACGGCACCCGCGTCTCGATGTTCCTGGTGCAGCGCAAGGGGACGAGGCGCAACGGGCGCACGCCGGCGCTCCTTTACGGCTACGGCGGGTTCAATGTCAGCCTGACCCCGGAGTTCTCCCGCAGCACCGTCCTGTGGCTCGAGCGCGGCGGCCTTTACGCGGTGCCGAATCTGCGCGGCGGCGGGGAGTATGGGGAGGAGTGGCACCGCGAAGGGATGCTCGGCAGGAAGCAGAACGTCTTCGACGACTTCCTCGCCGCCGCCGAGTGGCTCATCAACCATGACTACACCAGCCCCGGGCACCTGGCGATCTCGGGCGGGAGCAACGGGGGGCTGCTGGTCGGCGCGGCGCTCACCCAGAGGCCCGATCTGTTCCGTGCCGTGGTCTGCTCCGTGCCGCTCCTCGACATGGTGCGCTATCAGAACTTCCAGATCGCCAAGCTGTGGGTCCCCGAGTACGGCTCGGCCGAATCGGCCGAGCAGTTCCGCTGGCTGTACGCCTACTCTCCCTACCACCGCGTGAAGGACGGGACCTCCTATCCGGCGGTGCTGTTCGCGACCGCCGACAGCGACAGCCGCGTCGATCCGATGCACGCGCGCAAGATGGCGGCCAGGCTCCAGGCCGCCAGCGTTTCGGGCCGACCGATCCTGCTGCGCACGGAGACCAGAGCTGGACACGGGATCGGCAAGCCCCTCACCAAGCTGATCGACGAGGCAACCGACGACTGGACCTTCCTGCTCTGGCAGCTCGGCCTCGAGGAGAAGGCGCAGGCGGCCTCACCCGGTTGACAGCAGCTTGATCCCGGCGACCGACAGCACGATCCCGACCAGGCGCCCGAGGCGGGGATCTGGCGCGACGATGCTAAAATGCGCCGATGTCCATGATGCGATCGGTCTGCCCGCTCGATTGTCCCGACCGCTGCAGCCTC
>JBIOWS010000146.1:0-2564 GCA_044868745.1 Candidatus Polarisedimenticolia bacterium | reverse complement strand
GGCGGCGCTGGCGGTCGATAGGGCAACCGGCGGGGATCCGCGTAACCCTCGGGGGCGCCGGCGGGATCTTCTCTTCTGGTGCGGCGCGGTTGCGGCCTTCTTCGTGCCATTGCTGATTTTTCGCCGCCTATACTTCGGGGAGTGGCTGCCGAACACCTATTACGCGAAAACCGGCGCCGGGTTTCTCCGGAGTCTCCACGACGGACGGATCTACACGGTCGGCTTCCTGGCGACACTGGCGCCCAGTTTCGGGAGCCGTTCGCTCTGGGCGTCCGGCGCGGGTCTCCTGCTCGCGATCGCTCTGCTAGCCTACGGCCTGCCGCGCCCACGATTGCGGGCCGCCACGCTTCTGATCCTGGGGCTCGGGCTGGCGGTCCTGCTCGAAGGGGGCGACTGGATGGTGCTGTACCGTTTCTGGGTCCCGGCCTTGCCGTTTGAGGCGCTTCTGCTCGTCGCTGCGGGCCGGGCGATCGCCGTACAGGGCACCCGCTTGCGCGTCGACTGCCTGGCGCTGGGTGCCGTCATGGTCGCGAGCGGGCTGGTGTCCGGGATACGGGCGCGGGACGGGCCGAACGGGTTGGCGGCCAACGGGGAGGGATACCGGTTCGCCCACCATGTCGTCGCCCGGCTCCTGCGGGATCGCGCCCGACCCGGCGACACGGTGGCGCTGATGGATATCGGCGTGATCGGCTACGAGAGCGGGCTGCGGGTCCTCGACATCTCCGGGCTCACCGATCGGGAGATCGCCCGGGCTCCCGGCCCGTTCC
The DNA here is from genome assembly GCA_044868745.1 of Candidatus Polarisedimenticolia bacterium. Taxonomy (GTDB): domain Bacteria; phylum Acidobacteriota; class Polarisedimenticolia; order Gp22-AA2; family Gp22-AA2; genus JBIOWS01. The sequence continues at coordinate 1,797 of JBIOWS010000146.1, read as the reverse complement.
TCGACAAACGCTACCCCGTCGAGACTCTCCTCGCCAAGGACCCGCGCTTCTTCGTCCTGGTGGACGGGTTCTCCATTGACGGCCGGATCTCCGCGCATCCCTTGTTCAAGGCACGCTACAGCCTGATCCTGGAGAGAAACCACCGCTTCAACTGGACCCCGCCGCAGTCCTACACCCTGCACGTGTACGAGCGACGCGACCAGGGCTGAGGGCGGGGCCGGCGTCCGTCCGGGGGTGTTATCATTTCAGATATGGACCGGCTTCGCGACAGCCTGCTCCAGCTTGTCGTCGAGACGGCGACGAACCTGCCGCCCGACGTGCGCCGGGCCATGGCGCGGGCCCTCCGGGAGGAGCGGCCGGACACGCAGGCTTCCCTGGCCCTGAACGTCATCGCCTCCAACATCGACACGGCCAGCAATTGCGAGGGGCCGATCTGTCAGGACACCGGCTGGCCGACCTTCGAGGTGCGCACTCCGGTCGGGGCGAACCAGATGCGGATCGAGGAGGCGATCCGCGAGGCGATCGTGGAGGCCACGCGGCGCGGCAAGCTCCGGCCGAACTCGGTCGACTCGCTCACCGGCAAAAACAGCGGGGACAACCTGGGCCCCGGCACCCCGACCATCCATTTCCACCAGTGGGGAAGCGCCGACGAAATCGAGGTCCGGCTCCTCCTGAAAGGAGGCGGCTGCGAGAACAAGAACATCCAGTACTCGTTGCCGACCGAGCTGCCGCATCTGGGGCGAGCCGACCGCAATCTCGACGGCGTACGCAAGTGCCTGCTGCACGCCGTCTGGCAGGCTCAGGGCCAGGGGTGCAGCGCCGGAGCGATCGGCGCCTGCATCGGGGGGGACCGCACCACGGGGTACGAACACGCCAAGCTGCAACTGTTCCGCTCGCTCGACGACCTCAACCCCGACCCCGCGCTGCGCGGGCTGGAGGCGTACGTGCTGGGGACCTCGAACACCCTGGGGATCGGCACCATGGGTTTCGGCGGGGGGGTGACCCTGATCGGCTGCAAGGTCGGGGTGATCAACCGGCTGCCGGCGTCCTTCTTCGTGTCCGTGGCCTACGACTGCTGGGCCTTCAGGCGGCTCGGCGTCGTCCTCGACGCGGGCACGGGGGCGATCAGGCGCTGGCTCTACAAGGAGGACGCGCCGCCGCCGCGGATGACCACGCGGGACGGGTTCATCGCCACCGGGAAGGAGGTGCCGCTGCGCCCGCCGCTGTCGGAAGACCAGGTCAGACGGCTGCGCATCGGCGAGGTCGTGCTCCTGAGCGGCGTCATCTACACCGGTCGCGATGCCGTGCACCATCGCCTCATGCGCCAACCGCCCCCCATCGACCTGCGGGGGCAGGTCCTCTACCACTGCGGGCCGGTCGTGCTGAAGGAATCGGAGGCCTGGAGAGTCACGGCCGCGGGCCCGACCACGAGCATAAGGGAGGAGCCGTACGAGGCGGACCTCATCGGGCGCTTCGGGATCCGCGCCGTCATGGGGAAAGGCGGGATGGGCTCCAGAACCCTGATGGCCCTCAAGGAGCACGGAGCGGTGTACCTCAACGCCATCGGGGGCGCCGCCCAGTTCTACGCGCGCTGCATCGAGAAGGTGGAAGGTGTGGACCTGCTGGAGCTCGGGATCCCCGAGGCGATGTGGCACCTGCGCGTGAAGGACTTTCCCGCCATCGTGACCATGGACGCCGCGGGAAACTCCCTGCACGCCGAGATCGAGAGCGACTCGGCCGCCATCCTGAAGACGCTGGCGGAGCCGGTGTTCGTCTGAGGCGGGCGGCCGATCGGGC
>JBIOWS010000145.1:0-6506 GCA_044868745.1 Candidatus Polarisedimenticolia bacterium | reverse complement strand
CCAGGAGATGCTTCTCCTGAAAGCCCGCAAAGGGGGAAGGCCGTCTGTCTCCTTGAACCTCGACCTCAAGCTCCCGACCGCGGACGAGAAAAAGGGGCTCGGGACGGGGAAAAGGGACTGGGGAGGCGGGCTTTCCTACACCCAGCCGCTCGGCAAGATCTGGCAGATCCTGGGTGACGCCTCCTACCGCTTCATGGGAGATCCGGAGGGGATCGACTTCAAGGATCGATTGCGCACCGCCGCGGGGGTCGCGCTGGTCTTCAAGCGGGTCGTCTACCGGGCACTGCTCCAGAACGTCCCCCCGGTCCTGGAGCAGGTCCCTGTCTTCGATCCGGCGGGAACGCCGATCGGGGTGGAGGACGTGCAGGACCGCCGGACGGCGCGGCTCGATCTCACCTTCAGATCGGCGGCCGGCGGGACGACGCGGATCGGTTTGACGAAAGGGCTGAACGACAGCTCGGAGGACCTCGGTCTGCTGCTGGAGCTGTCCACGGACGGGCGCTGAGGCGTCGCTTCGATCAGTAGGCGTGCAGCTCCGCCAGGGCGCGGCTCAGATCGCCCACCTGGGGCAGGATGGCGTCCTCCAGCCCCGGCTCGTAGGCGACGAACGTGTCGAGCGCCGCCAGACGGCGCACCGGGGCGTCGAGGAACTCGAACAGCCGCTCGGCGACCAGCGCGGCGATCTCGGCGCCGTACCCGAACGAGAAGGAATCCTCGTACGCCACCAGGACCTTCCCGGTCTTCTCCACGGATGCCGCCACCGCCTCCCAGTCGAACGGGTTGAGGCTCCTGAGATCGATCACCTCGGCCTGGGCTCCCTGCTCCTGGGCCAGCGCCTGTGCCGCCCTGAGCGCGCGCTCGACCAGGGCCCCGTAGGTGATCACCGACAGGTCGCTCCCTTCGCGGACAACCCGGGCGCGGCCGAACGGGATGGCGTGATCGGGGCCGGGATAAGGGCTCTTGTTATAGGTCTGGCGGTACAGGTGCTTGTGCTCCAGGAAGAGCACCGGGTCGTCGGAGCGGATGGCGGTGCGCAGGAGGCCGTTGGCGTCGAGCGCGGTCGCGGGCAGGACCACCCGAAGCCCCGGGATCTGCGCGAACAGCGAGGTGCCGGACTGGCTGTGGTAGATGGCGCCTCCCTGCAGGTACCCCCCGATCGGCACCCGCGCCACCACCGGGCAGGCGAAGCGTCCGTTCGATCGCCAGCGCATGAGCGCCAGCTCGTTGCGGATCTGCATCATGGCGGGCCAGATGTAGTCGAAGAACTGGATCTCGACCACCGGCTTGAGCCCGCGCGTCGCCATGCCGATCGCCCGGCCGACGATCGACGCTTCGGCCAGGGGGGTGTTGAAGACGCGGCTCGATCCGAAGCGCCTTTGCAGATTGTGCGTGACCTTGAAGACCCCCCCCTTCCCCTTGATCTCGGCCAGCGACTCCTCGCGCGTGCAGTCGGCGACGTCTTCCCCGAACACGACGACTTTGGAGTCGCGCTCCATCTCATCGCGCAGGCAGTCGTTGAGCAGGTCCACCATCGTCCTAGGTTCCTTCTCGAAGCGGGGGGGGACGTCGAAGCGCGCCGCAGTCGGGTCCACGTCGGCCGAGTAGACGTGCTCGGTGACGCTCTCCGGGCGGGGCCGCGGGGCGCCCAGGGCCGCCTGCGCCGCCTCGTCCACCTCGCGATCGACCTCCTCGCGCACCGCCGCCAGGAACTCCTCCGTCGCCACGCGTGAGCGTACCAGGAACGCGGCGAAGCCCGGGATCGGGTCGCGCCGGGCCTCCTCCTGGCGCTCCTTCTCGGTCCGATACAGCTTCTCGTCGTCCGAGAGGGAGTGCGAGTAGGGGCGGATGGTGCGGGCGTGCACGAGCGCCGGCCCGCCTTCGTCCGACCGCATCCCGGCCAGGACCGACTTGAGAACGGCATGCGAGGCGATCGCGTCGCAGCCATCCACCTCCTCGACCCGCAGCCCGGGAAAGCCGCGGACCAGCCGTGAGATGCTTCCGCCGGCGGTCTGCGCTTCGATCGGGACGGAGATGGCGTACTCGTTGTCGGTGATCAGGAAGAGAACCCGCGCCTGTCGCAGGCAGGCGGCGTTCAGGGCCTCCCAGAACTCCCCCTCGCTCGTCGATCCGTCGCCGCCGGAGACGTACGCGATCGCCCTCGAGGCCGGATCGAGCATGCGCTCCGCCTCGGCGCAGCCGACCGCCTGCAGGAACTGCGTACCGGTGGGGCTCGACTGCGACACGACGTGGAGGCGGGCGTGTCCCCAGTGGCTGGGCATCTGCCTTCCGCCCGAAGCGGGATCGTCGGAGGAGCCGACCGCCTGCAGGAACATCTCGAGCGGCGTGACCCCGAGCATCAGGCACAGAGCGCGGTCCCGATAGTAGGGGTAGAACCAGTCGCGCCCCGGCTCGAGGAGCATGCCGGCCGCCGTCAGCACCGCCTCGTGGCCCGCACCGCTGATCTGGAAGTAAATCTTGTTCTGCCGCTTGAGCTGGATCTCCTTGTCGTCGATCCGCCGTGACAGGTACATGTTCCGGTAGATCCCGAGCAGGTCCTCACGACCGAGACCCCGCTCGCCGGCCTCCTTGAGATCCGGTTTCGTGCCGAGATCGACGTCCCGTCTCTCCTGACTCCGCTCGTCCGTCTTCACGCGCATCATGGTCTCCTATGATACCCGCCCGCCGGGCGGCGCGAGCCGGGTTCTGCCGCAGCGGCGTAGACGCCCAGGAGAGCGTCCGCGGGATCGGGCATCCTCGACTTTCTGCTCTCCAGCGCCTCCCGCTCGGCCCGCTCGACTTCCTCCAGGACCCGGGCCTCGGCCTTCTCGAGCACGCTGCGGTTCGCATCGCGCCTCGCGCCGGCGCGCCGGCTCCGGCCGTCGAGCGCCGGGCCGTCCTCCACGAGATACGCCTCGAAGGTCCCGATCGGATCCCGCAGGCCCCAGTGACGGAACTGTTCCGGGGAGAAGAGCGCCCTCGCCTCGGCCTCGTCGTGCGTGGCGTGTCCCCCCATCCTGAAGGTGTGCGCTGTCAGGATGCAAGGACCCCCGCCCCTGCGGCAGCGCTGGACCAGCAGGGTGGTGGCGGCGAACACGTCCAGGACATTGTTGCCGTCGCAGCTCAGGCCGGGAACACCGTAGGCGCTGCGCAGATCGTCCATCCGCCCGGCGCTGTGCTTGGCGAGCGGCGTCCCGAGGGCGACCTGGTTGTTCTGCAGAACGATGATCACAGGCACCTTGAGAACCGACGCGAAGTTGAACCCTTCGTGGAAGGCGGTCGTCCGGCTGGCGCCGTCCCCGACGTAGGTGATCGCGACCCCCTTGTCGCGCCGTTGCTTGAGAGCGAGACCGATCCCGGTGAAGACCGGCACCAGGTTGGCCATCATGCTGGTCGGTGGGATCACGCCCAGGGCGGGGTCGCCGGTGTGTAGATCGCGCCCTTTGGTGATCTGGTCCGCCGTGCCGAGGTAGGCCTTCAGCATCTCCGCCACCGGCATCCCCATCTCGTGGCACGCACCGGCGTTGCGGATCATCGGCCCGACCAGGTCCCCCTGGCGCAGGGCCCGGACGCTGCCGACCGTGACCGCCTCCTCGCCCGTGCCCAGCCAGGCCTTCGACAGCACGCCTTGCCGCACCCAGCGCTTCAGAGTGATGTCGTGCAGGCGGAAGCGGACCATCCCCTCGTACAGACGCACCAACTCGGCGGGAGCGAGCTGCTCCACGATCCGCCACCGCCGCGCGTCCTCGCGCACGGTGTCGCGGTAGGCCGCCATCACCTCGGGCTCCGGACGGAAGGCGACGTATTCGGGAGGATCGAATGGGGGATAGCGCTTCAAGCCGGAGCTCCTGGGGCGGCGCTCAGGGCCGCTCGAGGGACCTCCTCACCTGTACAGGAGGTCCTTCATCTCGCGGACGGCGCGCTCCACGCCGACCAGGGCCGCGCGTGCCACGATCGAGTGTCCGATGTTCAGCTCTTCGATGTCGGGGATCTCGACGATGCGCCGCACGTTGCGGTAGGTGAGGCCGTGTCCGGCCAGGATCCTGAGCCCCAGCTTGGAGGCGGCACGCGCCGACTGGGCCACCTTCTCCGCTTCCGCCATGGCTTGGTCGCGCCCGTGCGCCTCGGAATACTTGGCGGTGTTGATCTCGATCGCTCCCGCCGCGAGCTTCGAGATCGCCTTGATCTGGTCGAAGTCGGGATCGACAAAGATCGACACCTCCACCCCGGCCTCTCGGAGATCGACGACGGTCTTGCGGACGAGGTTCTGGTTCAGCAGGACGTCGAGCCCGCCCTCGGTCGTAATCTCCTCCCGCCGCTCGGGCACCAGCGTCACGGTATCGGGCTTGTGCGTGGCGGCGATCGCCACCATGGCCGGTGTCGCCGCGGCCTCGAGGTTGAGCTTCGTTCGCACTGCCCGCCGCAGCAGCTCGAGGTCTCTCTCTTGGATATGGCGCCGGTCGCCGCGCAGGTGGACCGTGATCCCGTCGGCGCCGGCCAGCTCGGCGAGCACGGCCGCCGCCAGCGGATCCGGCTCGCGGGCCTTGCGCGCCTCGCGCAGGGTGGCGATGTGATCGACGTTGACTCCGAGTCTCACCGGCTCGAGGCGCATGCGCTCTCCTACGGCTCCAGGCCGATCTCCTCCTGGATCACGATCCTGAGGCGGGCCGCGCTCCTCTCGACCTCCGCGATCGATTCTCCTTCCACCATGATGCGCGCTTTCGGCTCGGTCCCGGAGTATCGCACCAGGAGTCGCCCTGCGGTCCCCAGCTTTTTTTCCTCGTCCCTGATGGCGGGGCCGATGCGCGGATGCGAGTCCAATGGAGGCCGATCGCGCACCAGGACGTTGATCAACACCTGGGGGCAGGGCCGGATCGACGCCGCCCACGCCGCGAGGTCGATCCCGGTTTTCTGCAACAGGTCGAGGAACTGGAGAGCGGTCAGGAGTCCGTCCCCGGTCGTCGCCTTGTCGAGGAAGATGATGTGTCCCGACTGTTCGCCGCCGAGAAGATACCCTCCGCGTAGCATCTCCTCCAGGACGTACTTGTCTCCGACCTGGGCGCGTCGCAGGCGGATCCCTTCGGCCTCCAGGCCCCTCTCGAGCCAGAGGTTGCTCATCACCGTCCCCACGACGGTGTCCCCGGCCAGTCGTCCCGTCCGCTTGAGCTGCCTCGCCGCGAGGTACAGGACGTAGTCGCCGTCCAGAACCCGTCCGCTCGAATCGACCACCAGGCAGCGATCGGCGTCGCCGTCGAAGGCCAGCCCCAGCCTCGCCTTGCGACGGACCACCTCCGCGGCCAGGCCTTCCGGGTGGAGCGCGCCGCACTCTTCGTTGATGTTCCGTCCGTCCGGTCGCGCGTTGATCGGCAGGGCTTCCGCCGCCAGGCGATGGAATAGTGCCGGACCGAGATCGCTGGCCGCGCCGTGGGCGCAGTCGAGGACGATCCTCCACCCCTTCAGCGTGAAGCGCGGCCCGGCCGTGCCCGCCAGCCAGTCGAGGTAACGGGTCGCGAGCTCGGCCGGTCCCGCGCCGTCGATCGTCGTCGGCCGCGACTCGAGCCCCGGGACGACGTCGTGGCCCCGGGCCTTGGGTCGATCCTCCTCCCCGTCGAGGACCCTCCGCTCGATCGCGGCCTCGAGCGCGTCGGGGAGCTTGAGGCCCCTCCCGGCGAACACCTTGATGCCGTTGTCCCGGTACGGATTGTGCGACGCGGAGACCACCACCCCGGCGTCGTAGCCCAGGAGGCGGGTGACGCAGGCGATTGCCGGGGTGGTGAGGACCCCGCCGCGGTCCGCCCGACCCCCGGCCTCCAGGATGCCGCGCACCAGCGCCTCCTCGATGGCCGGACCGGATTCGCGCGGGTCGCGCCCGATCACCATCCGGGGGTAGCCTTCGGTCTGCGCGGGGATCAACCGGGCCAGCGCGCGTCCTATCTTGGTGACCGTGTCCGGATCGAGGGGGAATGTCCCGGCCACCCCGCGTATGCCGTCGGTCCCGAACAGGCGCTTCACCCGCGCCCCCTTCTGCGCCTGGCCGGGCCCCCCGGGGCCCCCCGGGGAGGGCGCGCCCCCCCGCTGGGCGCCTTCACCGGCCCGATCGACACCACCACGCGCACCGGGCCGGACGGCGCCACCACCCGGACGCGGCTTGCCGGTGGGGCCTCGGGTATCGGAGTGACGGCGACCTCGTAGTCGGTGGTCTGGCCGTCGAGGAGGATCGTCCCGGCCATCGCCCGGGTCACTTGGGACACCTCGCTGGCCGGCCCTTCGACGGCGACCGAAGGAGGATCGACCACGTAGCGCAGCTTCTCGTAGCCCGGCGGGGGCGCGCCGGCGAACTCGGCGACGACCGGGACCTCGCGTCGCAGCCGCTTCTCGATGCGGATCGGCACCAGGTCGGGTGTGATGCGGGACACGACCGCCCCGCCGGGAATCTCGAACATCTCCGCGTTGAGCTGGAGGTGCTGCTCGCCCAGCGGGACGCCGGCCAGGTCGACGCGGGCGTAGAG
>JBIOWS010000144.1:0-7908 GCA_044868745.1 Candidatus Polarisedimenticolia bacterium | reverse complement strand
GCGGCGTCCTTGCGCGCCGCGGCGACTGCCTGCTCCAACTCCTGGAGCTTCGCCTGCGCCGCGTCCTTCTCCCGACGAAGCGAACGGATGATCTCCGTCGCCTTGACAATCCTCTGCTCCAGAAGATCGAGCTGCTGCAGGTCGACCATCACCTTTTTCCGCTCCATCGGCACCTCCCGCGCCGGTCTCGGCGGGTCTCGTCTCATTGCGCCTGGGGTCCGCGCAGCCGCGCCCCCACCTCGCGGCGCAACGCGGCGACGATCGTGTCCTGGGCCCGCTGAACCTCCTCCGTGGCCGGCGTTCTGTCCGGGTGTTGAAAGACGACCTGGATCGCGACGCTCATGCATCCCTCCGGGACCCCCGGTCCCTGGTAGCGATCGAACGGCTGCAGCTCGGTGATCGGGACCGTGCTGGCTTTCCGGATCACCTCCCCGATCGCCTCGAAGGTCGTCCCCTTCACCACGACGAGCGCCAGATCGCGGCGCACGGCGGGGAAACGCGGGAACGGCGTATAGCGCCGATCTCCGGCTGAGTGGCGCAGGAGATCGGCGAGGGCGAACTCCCCGCCGAACACCGGGTGCTCGAGGCCGTAGCGCTCCAGGATGGGCGGCGCGATCTCTCCCGCCAGGCCCAGCCCCCGTTCTCCCTTCCGGACGCTCAGGGCCCGTCCGGGAGCGAGGAAGGGGATTCTATCCGAAGAGAAGGTCACAGGGGAGAGCCCAAGAAGATCCGCGACCACTTCGACCACTCCGCGGGCGTCGTACAGGTCGACCTCCCGGCGAGACAGACTCCAGTGGACCGGCAGCCCGCGGCCGGCGAGCACGAAGGCGATCAAGGTCCTCTCCTCGGGAAGGTCGGGACTCGGCCTGAAGGCGGTACCGATTTCGAACAGATGGCAGGCCGGGGCGCCGTGATTCAGGTTGTGCGAGACATTCCTCAGCAGCCCCGGGAGGAGGGTGCCGCGCAGGAAGGAGGCCTGGGACTGGAGGGGGTTGCCGATGCTCAGCGGGGACTCGACGGCAGGATCGAACAAGGTGCAGTCGTCCCGCTCGACCATGGAAGAGTTGACCGCCTCGCTCAGACCTGCGGATTGGAGAGCGCGGCGCACCGTCCTGAGTCCCCGCTCCGGCCCGCTCCAGCCGTCGCCCGCGTCGGGCAGGAGCGGCCTCAGGGCCGGAATGTCGTCGTAGCCACGATGACGGGCGACCTCCTCGATTAGATCGACCTCGCGCTCGACGTCGCGGCGGAAGCAAGGCACCCGCACCTGCCATTCCCCCCGGCTCTCCCCGGAGACGACGAACTCCAGGCGGGTGAGGGTCTCCTTCATGTCGGCCGCGTCGATGCGCAGCCCCAGGAGGGCACAGGCCCGTTCGGGCCGGAACCGGGTGGCGCGCGGCGCCTGAGGGCGCGGGTGGATGTCGAGGGCTGGATCGCTCACCGTCCCGCCGGCGGTTTCGGCGATCAGGCGGGCGGCGCGGTCGAGGGCCAGCAGGAGCCCCTCCGGATCGGCCCCCCTCTCGAAGCGGTGGGAGGCGTCGGTGCGCAGGCCGAGGGCGCGGGAGGTGAGGCGGACCGAGACGGGATCGAACCAGGCGCTCTCCAGCAGGACGGTGCGGGTGGCGCCGGTGACCCCGGTGCCCTCGCCTCCCATGATCCCTGCGATCGCCACCGGCCGGCTCGCGTCGGCGATCACCAGCATCTCCGGGGCCAAGCGCCGCTCGATCCCGTCCAGGGTCGTCAGGACCTCGCCCGGGCGCGCCCGGCGGACGATGATGCGACCCCCGTCCAGGCGGGCGAGGTCGAACGGGTGGAGCGGCTGCCCCATTTCCCAGAGCACGAAGTTGGTGACGTCCACGACGTTGTTGATCGATCTCTGGCCGATCGACTCCAGACGGCCGCGCAGCCAGTCCGGAGAGGGACCGACACGGACGCCCGTGACGCAGCGCGCGGCATAACGGGCGCACAGGTCGGGAGCATCGATTGTCACGCCGGTCTGCTCGGCCGTCGGATGGCCCCCCCGGGGCACCTCGGAAGCCGGCCTGCGCAGCGGCGCGCGCGTCAGGGCCGCATACTCCCGCGCGATCCCCAGATGGTTCATGCAGTCGGGGCGGTTGGCGAACACGTCGAAGTCGTACACGGCGTCGTCCCCGGCTCCCTCGATCCCCTCGAGGGGGATTCCGGCCGCCGTCAATCGCCTGCCGAATCCCGTCGGGTCCTCCCCGATGGCCACGTAGGACTTCAGCCAGGAGTGGCTGAACTTCATGGGTGTCGGTCCTCCGGGTGATGTCTCATGCGGGGAACTGCGACAGGAAGCGCAGATCGTTCTCGTAGAACAGGCGGATATCGTCGATGCCGTGCTTCAGCATGGCGATCCGTTCGATCCCGAGCCCGAAGGCGAATCCGGTGAAACGCTCGGGATCGTAGCCCACGCGTTCGAACACGGCCGGGTGGACCATGCCGGCGCCCCCCATTTCGATGAAGCCGCTCCCTTTGCAGGGGCGGCACCCCGAACCCCCGCAGAAGATGCAAGAGATGTCGTACTCGGCTCCGGGCTCAACGAATGGGAAGTACGACGGTCGCAGACGCAGACGCAGCTCGCGGCCGAAGACGCGGCGGCAGAAATGTTCCAGGGTCCCCTTGAGGTGGGCGAAGGTGATTCCCTCGCCGACCACCAGCCCCTCCACCTGATGGAACACGGGGGAGTTGGTGATGCCGGAGTCGCGGCGGAACACCCGCCCGAGAGCCACCATCTTGATCGGAGGGCGCCTTCTCTCCAGGGTGCGAATCTGCACCGGAGAGGTGTGCGTCCTCAAGAGAAACCCGCCCTCCACATAGAAGGTGTCATGCAGGTCCCGCGCCGGGTGGTGGGGAGGGATGTTCAAGGCCTCGAAGTTGTAGAAGTCGGTTTCGACCTCGGGACCGGTCTCGAGGCTGTAGCCCATCTCGAGAAAGATCTCCTCGATGAGCTCGCGCACCTGGGTGATCGGATGAGGTGTGCCGGGACGCTGCGCCCGGCCCGGGAGCGACGGGTCGATCTCGGGGCCCGGTGGGGGCGGGGTGGCGGCGTGTCGGGCGGCGGCCTCCTCGAGGGCCGACTCGACGTAGGCTTTCAGATCGTTGACGGCCTTGCCCGCCGCGGAGCGCTCCCCGGGGGTCACGTCGCGCAGGTCCCGCAGCAGGACGATGACCAGGCCGGCACGCCTCCCCAGATAGCGCACGCGCACTGCCTCCAGGGCCGCGGCGTCCCGGGCCGCTTTCAAATCGCGGTCGAATTGCTGGCGGATTTCCCGGACGCGGCTTAGCACGGGGGTCTTCTCCGGGCGCCCGTACCCCGAGCGCTTTCGCCGGTCGAGGGCCTCGGTCGTCAGGCCCCGGCCAGGGCGGCTTTGGCGGTTTGCGCCAGGACGGAAAAGCCGGCGGGGTCGGTGACGGCCAGATCGGCCAGGATCTTCCGATCGAGAGCCACGCCGGCCTTCGAGAGGCCCGCCATCAGACGGCTGTACGACAGATCGTTCTGCCGGGCCGCCGCGTTGATGCGCACGATCCACAGGCTGCGGAACTCCCGCTTCCGGGCACGGCGATCCCGGTAGGCGTAGCCCAGCGATTTCTCCACGGCCTGCTTGGCCATGCGATACAGTTTGCTCTTGCCGATGTAATAGCCTTTCGCCAGCTTGAGGATCTTCTTGCGCCTGTGGCGCCTCTTGGTCCCTCTCTTGACTCTGGGCACTGGGGTGCTCTCCTAGGGGCGGCCGTACGGGAGCATCTCACGGACGCGCCGCACGTCGGCCCGGCTGACGAGTGTTTCCATGTCGAGGTGCCGTTTTCTCCTGGTCGGCTTGGAGGTCAGGATGTGGCGCTTGAAGGCGCGGCTCCTCTTGATCTTCTTGCCGGCCGACAGCCGGAAACGCTTGGCTGCGCCGCGCTTGGTTTTCATCTTGGGCATTCTGTCGCTCCTTAGGGGCTTCGCCGGCGCTGCGCGGCCTGGTCCGCCGGAACGGCCGCCGGGGCGGGACCGCTCCACTTCTTGGGTGCGAGGATCATGTCCAGGAACGGCCCCTCGTTCCGAGGCTCGGTCTCGACCACGCCGAAATCTCCGACCTCCTCGCGCAGGCGTCCGAGGATGCGGTAACCGATGTCGCGGTGCATGTTCTCCCGGCCGCGGAAGATCACGGTCGCCTTGACCTTTTTCCCCTTGGTGAGGAAGCGGATGATGTGGTTCCGCTTGAACTCGTAGTCGTGCTCGTCGGTCTTGGGGCGGAATTTCACCTCCTTGACCTGGATGGTCTTCTGCTTCTTCTTGGCCTCCTGGGCCTTCTTGTTCAGCTGGTAGCGGTACTTGCCGTAGTCCAGGATCCGACAGACCGGCGGGCTCGCATCCGGCGAGACTTCCACGAGATCAAGCCCCAGATCGAGCGCCGCGCGCAGGGCCTGCTCCGGGGACATGATCCCGAGCTGCGATCCGTCCGAGCCGATGACGCGGATTTCCCTGGCCCGGATCTTTTCGTTGACTCTCAGTTTTTTCTCGATGGTGTTCCGCCTCCCGCCCCCGTCCACGAGGGGACTCGTCGAGTGACTCGGTCCTTGGCTCAGCTCACGGGCCGAGAACCCGCTCCGCTTGCATCGCGAGCATCCGGTCGCGAATCGCCTCTACGCTCATCGCCCCGAGGTCCCCCTCGCGTCGGCTGCGGACCGACACGGTCCGCCCCTGTGCCTCGCGATCGCCGACCACCAGCATGAACGGAACCTTTTTCAACTGGGCGTCGCGGATCTTGGCCCCGATCTTCTCGCTGCGGTCGTCGCATTCACAGCGCAGTCCGGACTGCCGGAGCGTCCTCTGGATGTCGCGGGCGTAGTCGCGCGTACGGTCGGTGATCGGCATGACCACGGCCTGGACCGGGGCGAGCCACAGCGGGAAGGCCCCGGCATAATGCTCCACCAGCCCTCCGACGAAACGCTCGAGCGATCCGTAGATCGCGCGGTGCACCATCACCACGGGCTTCGGGGAGGAATCGGGGGCGACGTAGCGGATGTCAAGCCGCTGCGGCAGATTGAAGTCGAACTGGACCGTCGGTCCCTGCCACGGCCTGCCGATCGCGTCGAACATCCTGATGTCAATCTTCGGCCCGTAAAACACCGCCTCGCCTTCGCGGCGGACGTACGTAAGGGCCCGCGTCTCGAGGGCCCGGCTCAGAGCGCTCTCCGCCATCTCCCAGCCCCCGGCGTCGCCGGCGTACTTTTCGGGATGGGCAGGGTCTCTGACCGATAGGTCGACCTCGTACCTGTCGTACCCGAACGTCTTCAGGAACTCGATGACCAGATCGAGAACCCCGAGGATCTCGTCGAGGATCTGCTCCGGCGTGCAGTAGATGTGCGCATCGTCCTGCGTGAACCCACGGACCCGCATCATGCCGTGCAGCACCCCCGACCGTTCGTAGCGATAGACGGTGCCGAGCTCGGCATAGCGGATCGGCAGCTCGCGGTACGACCTCAACTTGGACTTGTAGATCAGCGAGTGACCCGGGCAGTTCATCGGCTTGATCACGTAGCCGGCATCCTCGATCTCGAAGGTGTACATGTTCTCCTTGTAGTAATCGAGGTGACCGGACCGGCGCCACAGCTCGTCCCGGGCGATGTGTGGCGTGGTGACGAGCTGGTAGCCGTGCCGCCGGTGCTGCTCCTTCCAGTAATCCTCCAGTACCTGGCGCAGCACGGTCCCCTGCGGATGCCAGAAGATCAGACCCGGCCCGGCGGTCTCCTCGACGCTGAACAGGTCGAGGGCGGGGCCAAGCTTCCGGTGGTCGCGCTTCTTCGCCTCCTCGAGCATCCTCAGGTGCTGCTGCAGCTCCTCGTCGCGCGCAAAGGCGGTCCCGTAGATCCGCTGCAGTTGCTGGTTACGCTCCGATCCCTTCCAGTAGGCTCCCGCCACGGACAAAAGCTTGAAGGCGCCGATTCTCCCGGTCGAGGGAAGGTGCGGGCCGGTGCAGAAATCCATGAACGAGTCCTGCCGGTAGCAGGAGACCACGTCTCCGCCCTTCTCGGTCACCAGCTCGGTCTTCAGGTTGTCTCCGAGCGCGGCGAAGTATCGCAGTGCCTCCTCCTTGGGCTGCTCGATGCGGCGAATCGGGAGATCGCGCGCCTTGATCTCGAGCATGCGGGCCTCGATCCGCTCCAGGTCCTGCGGTGTGAAAGGAACGGCCCGCTCGAAATCGTAGAAAAAGCCGTCCTCCGTCGCCGGGCCGATGCCGATCTTGACCTCGGGGAACACCTCCTTGACCGCATGGGCCAGAAGGTGCGAGGTGGTGTGACGATAGATCTCCAGGGCCCGGGGCGAGTCGGGAGTGATGAACGCGACCGAGGCGTCCTGCTGCAGAGGCAGGTAGATATCCCTCTCGACTCCGTTGACCAGGGCGGCAATCGCCCGCTTCGCGAGGGGCGGGTCGTAAGCCCGGGCGATCGCTTCCAGGGGTGTGCCGCGCGGAAAGGAGCGCACGCTGCCATCCGGCAGGGTGACCTTCACTATGTCCACGACGTCAGGCCTCTTCAATGTGGGCGCCCCGTCGATCTCCCGAACGTTGCCGGGGCAGAGTCCGGAGGGTCCGAGGCGGGAGTGGTAGGCGCGAGCGGATTTGAACCGCTGACTTCTACCGTGTCAAGGTAGCGCTCTCCCCCTGAGCTACGCGCCTGCACCCGCGATCCGAAAACGGCGCGTGAGACGCCGCCGATGGGCTTCCTCGCGAAGCGCGTAGTATAGAAGGCGCTCTCGGCTATTGTCAACTGAACAGAGGCACTTCCGGTTGCGACGGCGTCCGCGGGGGGCGTATCATCAGCGGCTGCGGAGGAGGGACGAGTGCAATGCTGGTCGTGATGGCCAAAGGAGTCACGGAGGAACAGATCCGCGCCGTGGAGGAGAGGATCCGGGCCATGGGTCTGAGGCCGCACCCAATCCCAGGCGCTGAGCGCACCGCCATCGGCATCACCGGGAACCACGGTCCCATCGACCCCGCGGAGTTTGAGATGATGCCGGGGGTCCAGGAGGCGATCCGGGTCACCAAGCCGTACAAGCTGGTCAGCCGTGAGGTCAAGGCCGCGGATAGCGAGGTGCAGGTCGGCGGGGTAACGGTCGGAGGGCGGAGGCTCACGGTCATCGCCGGGCCCTGCGCCGTCGAGTCGGAATCCCAAACGCTGACGATCGCTCGCAAGGTGAGTGAGGCGGGGGCCGATTTGCTTCGGGCCGGTGCCTTCAAGCCGCGCACCTCCCCATATTCCTTTCAGGGACTGGGGCTCGAAGGCTTGAAGATCCTCTCCCGGGCCCGAGAGGAGACCGGGCGGCCGATCGTCACCGAGGCCGTGGATGAGGAATCGATGTCGATGGTCGAAGATTACGCCGATGCCGTCCAGATCGGTGCCCGCAACATGCAGAACTTCTCCCTCCTCAAGAGGGCCGGGAAGTCCAAGCTTCCGGTGTTCCTCAAGCGGGGCCTGTCGGCCACGCTGGACGAGTTCTTGATGGCGGCCGAGTACATCGTCTCGGAGGGGAATTACCGCGTCTTCCTGTGCGAGCGCGGTGTGCGGACGTTCGCGGACCATACACGCAACACGCTCGATCTGGCGATCGTCCCCGCGGTGAAGCACGTCAGTCACCTGCCGATCCTTGTGGATCCGAGCCACGGGACCGGCAGGCGTGACAAGGTCATCCCGCTGGCGCGAGCCGCCATTGCCGTGGGGTCCGACGGGGTCATGGTCGAGGTCCACAACGACCCCGGAAAGGCCCTTTCCGACGGGCCGCAGGCGATCCTGCCCGAGCAGTTCGCCGAGCTGATGCAGGATATCGGGGTGCTGGCGCGCCTGCTCGGGCGTCATCACGACTGAGACGCCCAGCTCGGATACACAATTGAAACTGTGCTTACC
>JBIOWS010000143.1:0-9630 GCA_044868745.1 Candidatus Polarisedimenticolia bacterium | reverse complement strand
CCTCCCTCGACAACCAGTACACGATCTTCGGCCGCGTCCTGGAGGGGATGGACGTCGTGGACAAGATCGTGGCCGTGCCCAAGGACAGGAACGACCGGCCGCTCAAGAACGTGGTGATGGAGTCGGTGACGATCGAGGCCCGCTGACATGAAGGGGACGAAGACGCAGCGCCGCGTCGACTGGCACACCTACTTCATGAACATCGCGCGCCAGGCGGCGACCCGATCCACCTGCGACCGCAAGCACGTGGGGGCGGTGATCGTGCGCGACAAGACGATCCTGTCCACGGGGTACAACGGCTCGATCCGTGGCATGCCGCACTGCGACGAGGTCGGTCACGACATGGACGGCGATCATTGCGTCGCCACCATCCACGCGGAGACGAACGCCATCCTGCAGGCCGCCAAGAACGGCGTGATGATCGACGGCGCCGAGATGTACACCACCGCCAGCCCCTGCTGGAGCTGCTTCAAGCTGATGGCCAACGCCGGCATTCGGAAGATCTACTACGGCGAGTTCTACCGCGACCAGAAAAGCCTCGAGGTGGCGCAACGGCTCGAGATCGAGCTCGTCGATCTCGCCCGAGGCGCGAAGGGCGGCTGCGACTGGCAGGCTCCCGAGGACTGACCGGAGCCGCGAGTCGGAGGGGATGGGAGCATGGCGGCGGGGTCCCCCGACGCCGCGTCGGGCGCGGCGGTCCTGTTGATCTCGGAGGATGACGACGTCTCCGAGCCGCTCGCGCTTCTCCTCAGGAGGGCCGGTCACCGCGTCCAGGCGCTGGGCGGACGCCAGGGGATCGAGGCGCTCAACGCGTCGGCCCCGGATCTCCTGATCCTGGACAGCGACCTTTCCCCCGACCACTACCGGCAGGCGATCGAGGCACTCGAGCCCCGCGCGGGCCCGGGGGCGTTCCCGCTGCTGATCCTCGGAGGAGGGGGGGCGCCGCCGCTGCCGCGCGGCTGGCCGGAGGACGCCGCCTCGACTCTCTCCCGCCCACCCCTGCCGGGCGAGGTCGAGGCCAAGGTCGCCGGTCTGCTCCGCCTCGCGTTCTACCGTCCGTACCGTGACCTCGTCCACGAGCTGAGCCAGCCGGTGACGACCATCCACGCCCTCTGCCGCTCCGTTTCCAGGCTGCCCGTCCCGGAGGACGACGCCTGGCGCCAGGCGCTGGACCGACTGCGCCACGAAGCCGATCGGCTGATGTCAATCATGGAGACGTTCCAGAAGAAGAGGGCGGCGCGTGCCGGAGACGGGGGCGGCCGCGCCTAGACCGTCGTGGCTCCCTTCATCCTGCCCACCCGGTTGAGACAGGCGCGATACGCCAGATACAGGACCGCGGGGAACGGCAGGAGGGCGAAGACCGAGATGATTCCCTGCTCGCGGACGGCGAAGAACACGATGGCTGCCGCCACGGAGCCGACGACATAGGCGGCGCCGGCCCACGGCGACGCTTCCTGCCAGATCGCCACGAGGGAGGCTCGCTCCTTGAGAGCCACGACGGTCGACACCAGGGCGGTGTTTCCGAGGTACTGGGTGATCACCAGCGCCACGATCGGGAGGACGAGATCGAAGGCCGTCAGGCCCGGATCCCACACTCCGGCCTCGGGGAGCAGCCGCGTGAACACCCTGGAAGACAACGACACGGAGATCGCCATGCCGGCCGTATTGAAGGCCCTCTTGTACCAGGCACCCCCTTGGCGCGTCGAAGCGGCGAGGCCATCGAGCGCCGCCGTCAGCGTCGCGAAGTCCGGACCGAAAGAAAGGAGCACGAGGAAGATCGAAGAGTCCGAGAACGAGACTCTGCAGTTCGGCAACGGGAGTCGGACGGAGAGCGGTCCGACCGCGAGCGTCAGGACCGCGAGCCCGAGCCACGCCAGGTGACGCCTCTCGAGCCCCGCGGCCTGGACCTGCAAGAGGCTCGCCATCAGGATCGCGGCACCCGCCGCCGTCACCGCGCCGATGAACAGGTGTGCCTTCGTGTCGCCTCCCCCGTGTGTCGTGGCGCGCGCGCTCATCTGGGAGTTCATCTCAGAACAGCCCCCAGATCAAACTATTGAGCCAGATTCCCCAGATGAGGCTCGACTCGGAACAGGC
This sequence comes from Candidatus Polarisedimenticolia bacterium, assembly GCA_044868745.1. Taxonomy (GTDB): domain Bacteria; phylum Acidobacteriota; class Polarisedimenticolia; order Gp22-AA2; family Gp22-AA2; genus JBIOWS01. The sequence goes on along the minus strand of JBIOWS010000143.1, from coordinate 7,536 downwards.
GTACCCGAAGATGCCCCAGATCAGGCTCGAGGAGGAGACGTCGAAGAAATCGTCCGCGATCACCTGGTTCTGCCAGGCGACACCCGAGGCGTACAGTTCGCGCGTCCAGATCAGGCCGGACGGCGTGCTGGTGCCCGAGTCCCAGGTGACGTACTTCCACTGGTTGTTCTGCCCGAAGGCGACGTAGCTCTCTGAATAGAGGCCGTCGTAATAGGTCACGCCCGCGCCCCACGCATCCAGGCGCAATATCCCCCAGATGAGCGACTGCGAGTACGCCTCCTGCTGCGTGGTGAAGATCGCCGTGCCCTCGAGGGCGCCGCGGCCCCAGATCAGGCTCTGGCTCCAGACGAACGTCTCCCCGGCGATGGTGCTCTGCGGAGCCGGGAGGCCCTGGCCCGCGACCAGCTTCTGGCCTACCCTGATCGAGTCTGCCCTCGAGCTGAGCGAGGCCGCGAGACGCACGGCGCCGTCGATATTGAGCAGCCCGGCCCCCTGCTCGAAGAGGTCCGGACCATTCATCATCTGGGCCGTGTACATCAGGATCGCCTTCACCATGTTCGGCGTCAGGGACGGGTTGGCCTGCAGGATCAGGGCGGCCGCGCCGGAGACGACGGCGGCGCTCATCGAGCTGCCGCTCAGCAGCATGTAGCGGCTGTTCGTCTTGGAGCCATCGACGTGCAGGAACGGGAAGGTCCTGACCAGGTAGTTATTGTCGCGCTCCAGCGACACGAGTCGGGCACCTGGAGCGACCAGGTCGGGCTTGGCCAGGAAGTCGTAGGCCACGGCGCCCGTCTGCGGATCGGTCGTGTGCGACAGAGTCGGCCCCCGAGATGAGAACGGTGCGATCCCATCGTCCGACCGGGCGTTCGTACCCCGGGTGTTGGCCGCGCCGACGGTAATCGCCGCGGGCGAGATGCCCGGAGATGTGATGCTCCCGTACGCTTTGTTCCCGTACTGGTCCTGACCGAAGTTGCCGGCCGCCGCGACCACGACGATCCCGACGCTCGTGGCGCGCTGCACCGCCTGACAGATAGGATCGTTCACGTAGGAGTCGATCGGCGGGGCCGCCAGCGACAGGTTGATCACCCGGATGTTGTAGAGGGCCCGCACACCGATCGCGTAGTCGATGGCGGCGACCACGTTGCTGATATAGCCGCGGCCGTAGTCATCGAGGACTTTGAGGTTGACCAGACCGGCCCCGGGGGCGACTCCGGTGAAGTCGCGGCCGATCGGGTACGAGGCGCTTCCATCCCCGGCGATGATGCCGGCAACGTGCGAGCCGTGGCCGAACAGATCGTCAATCTTCCCCTTGGGAGTGAAATCGACGCCCAGGAGGACCCGGCGCTTCTTCGTCAAATCGTCGATCACATCCAGATGACCCGGGTCGATGCCCGAGTCGACCACCGCAACGGTGATCCCGCTCCCGTCGTAGCCTCCCGGTGAGAGCATGCCCGGGTAGACGAGGCTGGCCCCCGTGGTCGTATCGAGCTGGCTGGCGAGCGCGGCGACCTCGCGGTCCGGGGCCAGGTAGCGAACCCCGTCAGTCGCCGCCAGCTCGTCAAGCGACTCGACCGGCAGCTCGACCGCCATCTCATCGATATGGCTGAAGTGACCGCGAACCTTCCCGCCCAGCTCTGCGATCTTGCCGGCGACCTGATCCGTGTCCGCCCCCTGCAGCGTTATCACGAGCCGGACCGTCCTGGCCGGGGAGCCCTTCCGGGCCTCTTGCCGCAGATCGGGGGCGAGTTTGCCTTCGTGGGCGGGAGCGGCGGCCGCGGGACCGAGCGATAGAATCAGAGCGAAAAGGATGATCGGGAAGCAGCGGAGGAGGCGGAGCGGCGCCTCCCAGGTGACGAATCTGTCTTGGTCGCGGAGGCCTGTTCTCGGATCTCTCGTCACATCGCCACCTGCTTTGCAACGGGATGGCTACGGCCGTCCTCGTTGGCAACCCGGCTGTCTCTGACGAGAGATCCGTGGCTTTCCGTCCCACTCTCGCGAGTGGTTTGGCCCCAGCAACTGCGTCCCCTATGAGCAACACGCGTGCCGCAACCCGGTCCCGCCGGGAGTCGGGACATCGACCGCACCGCAACCGCTGGAACCGTCGAGGATTCGGGCCGATCTCGCTGCCCTTCCGTGAACCCGGGCCCGCAGTCAAGGCGCTGGCGAGGCCGCGGTGCCTGCTCAGGTCCTGCGCACGGGAGGGCGAAGGTCCGCGACCGGGCGCCTCTTCGCAAGGCGCCAAGCCTGGGCAAAGGAGTGAATTAGAGCCGGTGTCCAGAACACGCGCGCGGCAGGGGCGGGGATGTCGAGAAGCCGTACGATCCGCGTCGGCCTGGCTGGAAGAGAGAGCGGCTACGGTTTCGGCGCGACGGCAGGCGAACCTGCCGGGGCCGCAGGGGTGGGGGCCGAGGCGGACGGAGCGGGCGCCGCCGCGCCCGGAGCGACCTCGGTCGGAGCGGGTTCCGGCATGGTCGGGGCAGGCGCCGAGGTGAGCGGCGTGGCCGCCGGTGATCCCTGCAAACCCCCGCCTTCCGGGGCTGCCGGTCCGAGGCCGGACGGCGCCTCGCGCCGCCTCTCCGAAGCCGCCTGCGCCCTGGCAGCGAGCGCCGCCATCGCCTTCTCGGGAACCAAGCCATGCAGGGTGATGGCGCTTCCGTGCTGCTCGAGCGTGATCCCTTCGAGGAACTCCGGCCAGCCGCCGGCCTGACCGGCACCCGCGCCCATCCGGGCGATGGCGATCAGTCCGCGCGCCGCCTCGGCCAGGGTCCTGGCGTGCGGCTCGGCGTCCACCCGGCCCAGGAGGTCGAACTCCACTTTGTCCGCGATCCGACCCTCGAAGGCGATCGACACCAGGCTGCTCGCCTGGGGTGAGTTCACGATCACCGAGCCGCCGATCCCCTGCACCAGTGGCGACTTTCGGGCGAACCTGCCGAGGGCGCGGCAGTCCACCGCCCCCCAGACCTGGGAGGTCGGCCGCACCTTCAAGAGGAGATCGAGAAACGGGCGGTTGCCGTCCAGACCGGCGCCGCGGCGCCGCGCATTGGCCCGGATCACTTCGAGCACGTGGCGCGGCCCCAGGGCGAACGAACCCCCCGTGAGAGCCGCCACGCTGAAATCCGGCCTCCCCTCCCCTTCCACCAGGGTCACCAGATCCTGCCCGCCGAGCGCCTCGCGGATCTTCGCAGGATCGAACGATCCTTCGGCGACGATCCCGTAGGCCACCCTGTCGTCCGGCCCGGGCACGACCGCCAGTCCGATGCGGTCGAGCCGTTTGAGCGTCTCCAATCCGAACCTGTCCCTGACCTCCCTGAAGGGCCCCTCCTGATCGGTGATCGCCGCCATCTCCTCCATCCAGCTCGAAGTCCGTTTCAGCGCGCGCAGCGCCCTGACTTCCAGCACCAGGAGCCCCACGGTCTCCGTCGGGAGCGCACCGAGGGCGCTTTTCCTGACGATCGCCGCGCCGCCCGTGTCGCGCGCGCAGCCGGGGGCCAGAGATCCCAGCAGGAACGGAAGAAGCGCCGCTGCCCTCACCGACCCGATCGACATCTCAGAAGTCCTTGCGCGAGAAGTAGAGCACGGCCACGCCCAGAGCCGCCGCACCGGAGGCGGTGGAGCCGAGAATCGGCCCCCAGTCGAAACGTCCCTGCCGGAGGATGAGCGCCGCCACCATCCGCCCGAACTCGTACGTTCTGGGGAGAATGGGGACGCCGACGATCATACCCACGAAGAACAGGGCGGCGGTGAGCATGACGGTGACAGTGGTGGAGGGAAACAGAAGCCCGATGAGCACCATGAAGCTGAGCAGGCAGGCGAAATAGAGCGTCATCGCCAGCCCGGACAACAGCAAGCCGCCGTTCCAGAAGCCGGTCTTCAGCCCCAGGATCGCCCACAGACCGCCGACCAGATACATCAGGTTCAGAGCGGCGGTCAGGAGGCCGCCGAGGTAGCGCGAGGCGAACAGCGCGGGGCGGCTGATCGGCTTCGACAGGAGGAGGTCGATCGTCCCCCGCTCCAGCATCCGCGGCACGAGGCTGGCCGTGGCGAAGGCGGAGAGCAGGATCGCCAGCGGGTACATCAAGAAGGCGGTCCCGAACTGGGCCCAGCGCACGAAGGCCTCGGCCTGCACCCCGCCGGACGGCCCGCCCTCGCCGCCGAGCTGGAACCGCTCCGGGGAGGCGCGCCCCTGCATGCCCATGATCTTGAGTTCGGCGATCACCCCGTTCGCGACCTCCGTCTGCAGCGCCAGGGCGAAGAACAGAAGCGCCAGCGTCACCAGACCGAAATACGCCAGGATCGTCCGCCGGAACAGCAGCTCCCGGCCCGTGTCGATCAGGATCGCAGCGACCTTCACGCCGTCTCCCCTTCGCCGACGATCTTGACGAAGACGTCCTCCAGGCTCTCCCGGTGCGGCACGATGGAAGCGATCATCACCCCGTGCCCGCGCAGCGCGTCGATCAGGGCGTTCAGCTCCCGAAGATCGCCCGCCAGCTCGAGGCGACCGTCGCCACCCCGCGCCCCGGGCACGCGGGTTTGAACGAGCGACAGCAGGTCGGGCGTGAATCCGCGCACCTCCACCTGGTAGAACTCCGATGGGCGGGTCAGATCCTGCACGCTCCCCTCCCGCACCAGCCGGCCGTCCTTCAGGATCCCGACCCGATCGCAGACGCGCTCCACGTCCGACAGGAGGTGCGAGTTCAGAAAGATCGTCGCGCCGCGCCGTTTCTCCTCCAGGAGGAGATCGCGAATCTCGCGGCGACCGATCGGATCGACGCCGTCGGTCGGCTCGTCCAGGATGAGAAGCTCGGGACGGTTCAAGAGTGCCTGGGCCATGCCGAGCCTCTGCAACATCCCCTTGGAATATCCGTGGACGCGCGTCGTGCGCCACTCCTCCAGCCGCACCTTGACCAGGAGCTCGTCGACCCGCTGCGTCCGCGCGGGGTTGCGGATCCCGGAGAGCCGGCCGAAATGATGCAGGACCTGCTCCCCCGTCAGGTGCGGCGGGTAGCGGTGGCTCTCGGGCAGGTAGCCGAGGCGCGCCTTGGCGCGGACGTCACCGGGGCTGCGGCCGAGCAGAGTGGCGCTTCCGGGGGAAGGGAAGGCGATGCCGAGAAGGAGCTTGACGAGGGTGGTCTTGCCGGCCCCGTTCGGTCCCAGGAGACCGAACGCCTGGCCGCGCGGCACCTCCAGGGTGAGATCCGCCAGGGCCCGGACGCCGTCGCGCCTGGACGGCGCGCGATATGTCTTGGCCAGGCGATCGGTGCGCAGGGCGGGGGCGCTGTCCGTCTACATCCCCATGATGTGGTAGCCGTTGTCCACGAAGATCACCTCGCCCGTGATGCCCCGCGACAGTTGGGAGCAGAGGAACAAGGCGGTGTCCCCGACCTCCCCGGGGTCTGTGTTCCGCGGCAGGGGGGAGTGCTCGCGCACGATCTGCAGCATCTTCGTGAACCCGGGGACGCCCCGCGCCGCCAGGGTGCTGATGGGACCGGACGAGATGCCGTTGACCCTGATGTTCATCTTCCCCAGATCGTGCGCCAGGTAGCGCAGGCTCGACTCGAGCGCCGCTTTCGCCACGCCCATGACGTTGTATCCCGGGATGACGCGCTCCGAGCCGAGGTAAGTCAAGGCGACGATGCTCCCTCCCCCATCCATCAGCGGCGCGGCCCGCCGCGCCAGGGCGGCCAGGGAATAGGCGCTGATGTCGAGAGCGGTGTGGAAGCCGTCCCGGGAGGTGTCGAGGAACGGTGCGTCCAGGTCCTCCTTCTTGGCGAAGGCGACGCAGTGCACCAGGATGTCGAGCCGTCCGAACTCCGCCTTGACCCCGCCGAACAGGGCGTCGATCTCGTCGTCCTTGGTCACGTCGCACGGGAAGACGATCGACCCGGGCTGCTCCGCCGCCAGGGCGCGCACGTTTTCCTGCAGCCTCTCCCCCTGGTAGTTGAACGCCAGGCGCGCTCCCTCCCTGTGCAGCGACTCCGCGATGCTCCAGGCGATGCTCCGCTTGTTCGCCACCCCGACGATCAATCCCTTCTTCCCCTCGAGCAGCATCCCTCGCCCTCCTAGGCCACGCCCGGCGCCCCCGCCCCTCCCGGGCGGGGCGGGAAGGGGGCCGGTGCCTTGGTCTCGACCGGGGCGGGCAGCAGGGCCTGGGCCGCCTCCAGGACCGCCCCCTCCAGCACCTCCAGGCCCTCCTCGAGCTGGTCCTCGCTGATCACCAGTGGCATCAGCGTGCGGATCACGTTGCCATACGTCCCCGCGCTGAGCACGATGAGCCCGCGCTCGTAGCACAGGCGGACGATGCGGCCGACCAGGTCCTTCGCCGGCTCCTTGGTGGTCCGGTCCTTCACGAACTCGATCGCCCGCATCGCCCCGGCGCCCCGCACGTTCCCAACGAACGGACACTTCTTCCACAGCCCCTCGAAGCGCTCCCGCACCCGGTCGCCGATCGCCACCGCCCGGGCCGGCAGGTTCTGCTTCTCGATCAGGTCGATCGAGGCGAGGGCCGCCGCACAGGCCACCGGATTGCCGCCGAACGTCCCGCCGATGCTCCCCTCCATCGGCGCGTCCATGATCTCGGCCCGCCCGGTGATCGAGGCGAGCGGCAGCCCGGCGGCGATCGCCTTGGAGGCGACCAGGATGTCGGGCTCGATCCCCCAGTGCTCGCAGGCCCACATCTTCCCAGTCCGGCCGAAACCGGTCTGTACTTCGTCGGCGATCACCAGGATGCCGTGCTTCTTGCAGATGCCCAAAAGGATCGGGTAATACTCCTGGGGCGGCATGATGAACCCCCCCTCCCCGAGGACCGGCTCGACGATGAGCGCGGCGGTCGTCGCCGGATCGACGTAGCGTTGGAAGAAGTCCTCCAGGAACGTGCCACACTCGATGTTGCACCCGGGGTATTTCTTCCCCCATGGGCAGCGGTAGCAATAGGAGTACGGCATCCGGTAGACCTCGGAGGCGTACGGCCCGAAATGGTCCTTGTAGGGATGGACCTTGCTGGTGAGCGACATCGCCAGCAGGGTGCGTCCGTGGAAGGCGTCCTCGAAGCAGATGATGCCGCTCCGCTTCGTGAAGCTGCGCGCCACCTTCACGGCGTTCTCCACCCCCTCGGCGCCCGAGTTGGCGAAGAAGGTCTTCTTCGCGTGGCGCCCGGGAGTGATCCGGTTCATCGTCTCGGCGAGGCGGAGGTACGGCTCGTTCATGGTCACGTGGAAGCAGGAGTGGAGGAACCGCTCCGCCTGCTGCTGGACGGCCCGCACGACCTCCCGCGGGGCGTGGCCGGCGTTCAGGACGCCGATGCCGCCGGCGAAGTCGATGAAGCGGTTGCCGTCCACGTCCTCCAGCATCGCCCCCTCCCCCTTGGCGATGCACAGGGGGGTGATGTTGTAAGCACCACGCGGCACCGCCGCCTCGCGCAGCTTGAGCAGCTCCTGCGAGCGCGGGCCGGGCACCGCCGTCTTCAAGACGATGTTCTTCTTCATGAGCCGGCGTATTATAACGCCACGCTTCAGAACGGCGAGCACCTCAGACCGGCGG
>JBIOWS010000142.1:0-4699 GCA_044868745.1 Candidatus Polarisedimenticolia bacterium | reverse complement strand
CCGCTGCTGTCAGTTCTCTCTGATGCCAGAAAGGGCGAAACCCAAAAAGCGGACAGATCACTTGTCAAACGCGAGTGGTCAATTCACTTGTCAACAACAGCCCCGCGTCGCCCGGATGCCGTGCTTCTGACGGCTACGTCAGGATCCTGCCAGTTGCGGGGCCGGCGCTTTCGCCGTACCTGATCAACGATGACAATCCATTTCGGGACGTTCGGCGGAAGACCTCAGGTGTGGGCGGTCGGTGGGGGGAAGGGGGGCACGGGGAAATCGCTCGTGGCCGCCAATCTCGGGATCCACCTCGCCGAGATGGGTCGCCGGGTCGTCCTGGTGGACGGCGATCTCGGGGCTCCGAACCTGCACACCTTTCTCGGCCTGAACCCGCCACCCCTGGCGCTGAGCGACTTCATCCGGAGGCGCGTGGCCACGCTCGAGGAGGTGATGGTCGGGACCGGCCTGCCGCGGCTCCGGCTGATCAGCGGCGCCCTCAACAGCCTCGATGCCGAAAGCCTGAAGCACTTCCAGAGGACGCGCCTCCTGAGGGTGCTTCTCGATCTCCCGGCCGACATCGTGCTGGTCGACCTCGGGGCCGGGACCTCCCTCAACGTCCTGGACCTGTTCTGCATGGCCGATCGGGGCCTCATGGTCATCCTGCCCGAGGCCACCTCGATCGAGAACTGCTACCGCTTCCTCCAGGCCGTCTTCCTCAGGCGGCTGCAGCACCTCGGCCGATCGCTCGGGTATCAGGCGATCGTCGACCTGGTGATGGAGCACCGGCAGCGGGCCTTCCTCGGGCGGCCCGGGCAGATCCTCGACGAGATCGGCCGCATCGACGCGAAGGCGGCGGAGACGCTGGTGAGCCACCTCGAGGGGTTCCTGCCGCACCTGGTGATCAACCAGGCCCGCGACCACGAGGATGCGATGCTCGGGGATTCGATACAGTCGGTCGCCGAGCGGATCCTCGGGATCCCGCTGCGCTTCACCGATCCGATCTCGTACGACCCGGTGCTGGTGCGGAGCGTCAAGACGCGCCGGCCGTTCCTCCTGGAATACCCGCGGTCGCGCACCGCCGAGGCGTTCCGGGGGGTCGCGGAGACGATCGCCTGGCCGACGCGCCGTCCGGCGGGGCGCCTGCGCTGCTGCGCCGATCGACCGCGCCGCCGCGCGCCGGTGGCGGACCCCCATGCCGCCCTCGACCTCCAACCCGGCGCCACGCATGAGGAGATCCTCTCGGGCTATCTACGCCTGCGCCGCGCCTTCAGGCGCGACTCCCCCGCCGTCCTCCCCCTGGATTGCGAGAACGAGCGCCGCTCGATCATGATCGAGGTCGAGGAGGCTTTCCGCACCCTGTCCCGGAACATCTCGGCCATTCCGTTCGCGCCGGCCGCGCGGCGCCCCGCCGCCCAGTTGTAGGCCGTTTTTCCGATCGGATATCATCGCTCCCCTTTCCGGGGTTCCCGGGGCGAGGGAGACGTCAGATGGCCAAGACACGGCGCGATTTCCTGGTTGGCTCGATGGCCGCGGTGGCGAGCGGGCTCGTCGGAGGCCGCTTGGAGGCGCAGGGGCCGGCGGCGGCCCCGCCCGGCGCGCGGCGGCAGAAGGACGCGGGCAGCGCCCCGCCGGGGCGGGCGCGGGCGGGATCGGCGGCGCTACTCGGGGGCGACCCGGATCGGCCGCGCCCGGCGGCGTTTGACCGCCTGGACGAGGCCTGGCATCGCGCGGCCATCCGCCGACTTCAAGAAAAGCTCCGGGAGGAAGGGATCGACGCCGTCCTCCTCGGCGACCGGTGGAACATCATCTACTTCACCGGTCTCTGGCACACCAGTACCGAGCGGCCGTTCCAGATCTTCATCCCTGCGACAGGCACCGATCTGACCTGGTTCCACCCCAGCCTCGACCGCGATCTGGTCGGGACCTGGTGGATCCGCGACCGGGAGACCTACTTCGATTTCAAGCACGGGGAGGGCGCCTTCCCGAACCTGGGGAAGGTGCAGATGGGGGCGACGGTCGATCTGATGCGCTGGACCCTGAAGGGACTCAGGAAGAGGGGGCAGGCGGGCAAAGTCCTCGGGGTCGATGTCCCCCTGACCGCCGAGGTCGTGGAGAGCGCCTCCGACATCCTCCCGAAGACCGCGCTGAAGAAGGTGGGGGAGATCTGCGAGCGCCTGCGCATGATCAAGACCCCCGAGGAAATCGCCCTGACGCAGCGGGCCATGGACTACTTCAGCCGCATGCACGCCTTCGCCCGCGACTACATCCTCGAGCGCGGCACCGACGCCACCGATTTCGAGGTCGAGACCGCGACCCGGCAGCACGGCGTCGATCTGATCATGCAGGACATCAAGAGGGACGGCAGGCCGCACACCGCCGTCGGCATCGAGGTCGAGATCGGCGTGCGCACCGGCGCGGGGACCGCCTACCCCCATCCCAACCAGTTCCACCACAACCGGATCAAGAAAGGCGATGCGCTGCAGGTGGCCGGCGACGTCAAGATCGGCGGCTACGGCGGCGAGCTGTACCGAGCCTACCAGATCGCCCCGTGGGACGGCGTCCGCGAGAAGGTCTGGGACGTGCACACCGAGTGCTGCCGGATCCAGGCCGACGCCTCCGCGGCCGGCGTGACCTGCTCCTACGTCGCCAAGCTGGTGCACGACCACCAGGTGAAGAACGGCATGGCCAGGTACGTCTACCACCGCCCGGCGCACGGCGAGGGATCGGAGGGGCACCAGCCGCCGTACATCGCGCTCGGCGATCACACCATGCTGGAGGAGGGGATGACCTTCAGCAACGAACCGGGGTTGTACGCCCCCGAACTCGGGTTCGGCTACAACCACTCCGACAACGTCCTGGTGACGGCGAAGCGAGGCATCCGGATGGGAGGCGTCCCGGCCACGAAGGAGTGGTGCTTCCTGACTCTCTGAGAACCCTCGGGCCGGACCGCCGCTCCCTGGACATCGCCGCGCGCGAGACTAAATTTGCATTTGCACCGGGCCGCGCAGGGTTACAGCATCGTAACCCGATCGTGCGCCGGGACGGGCAGACGCGGACAGGATGTCCAAGAAGCCGGCCGACAGGACGATGGCGCTCGAGAGGTCGGCTCTCGCGTCGGAGCGGCTGCACAAGAGCCACGCCTCGCTCGTGGTGCTGCAGGGCGCCGAGATCGGCCGCGACTTCCGGCTGCGCCGGGGCCCGATGACCCTCGGCCGGGGGTTCGGGGTCGAAATCCGCATCGTCGACGACTCGGTGTCGCGGGAACACGCGCGCCTGGAGGCCGCCTGGGACCCGGAGCGGCAAGCGACCTCCTATCATCTTATTGATCTCGACAGCACCAACCACACCTTCGTCAACACGCAGCGCATCGACAGGATCGAGCTGAACGACGGCGACAAGATCCAGGTCGGCGACACGGTTCTCAAGTTCGTGCTGCTGGACGACATCGACGCCGCCTTCCACGAGGAAATCCGCAACCGGATCTCCTACGACCAGCTGACCGGGCTGCTCACCAAGGAGTCGCTCTATCTGGCCCTGGAGATGGAGCTGAAGCGCTGCGGGCGCTACGACCTTCCCCTGGCCGTGCTCATGATGGACCTGGACCGCTTCAAGTCGGTCAACGACACCCACGGCCACCTCATGGGGAGTCACGTGCTCGAGGGCGTGGGGCGCCTGATCCGCGACTCGATCCGCGCGGTCGACGTTTCGGCTCGCTACGGCGGGGAGGAGTTCATCGCCTACCTGTCGGAGGCCACCACCCTCGGAGCGCACCAGGCCGCCGAGAGGATTCGCAAAACGATCGAGGCGCAGCCGTTCACGCTGGACGACCGGTCGATCCGGGTGACGATCAGCATCGGGATCGCCTTTTTCCCAGAGCACGGCAAGGACCTGACTTCCCTCGTAGCCCGGGCCGATCGCGCCCTCTACCGGGCCAAGGAGACCGGGCGAAATCGCGTCTGCATCGAGCCGCTGGAAGGATGAGGGGAGCCGCGCCGGCGCAGGCGCGGACGGATCTCACGCGCGGCGAGTCGGAGCGGAAGGTGCCGCGGAATCGGTCACCCCGGCCAGCGCCATGATCTCCCGCTCATCGAGCAGGCGGTCGCTTTTCTTCGCGGCATCGAGGATCCGGTTGACCGTCTCGTCGTTCGGTTCGATCCCCTTCTGCTCGAGCCAGAAGATCACGTTGGAGCGTCCAGACATCGGCCCGATTCGGATGCGCTGGGCGAAGCCGAAGTCCGACGCGGGCACCCCGCTATAGACCCGGTCGGCGAGCCACGGGTCGTTCTTCTTCAGCGCTTTGATGACCGCGGCGGCGTGCACGCCGGTGCCGGTCTCGAAGGCGTCGGACCCCACCACCGGATAGTTGGACGGGATCGGCACGCGGCACCCCTCCGAGACAAGGCGGCAGTACGTCCCCAGGCCGCTCAGGTCGCGGTCGATCCAGCCGAGCAGCTTCAGATTGACCAGGAGCAGGTCCATCGGCGTGTTCCCCGCCCGCTCCCCGATCCCCAGCGCGCAGCCGTGGACCCGGCCGGCTCCGGCGACGATCGCGGCAAGTGTGTTGGCGAGGCCGAGCCCTCGGTCGCGGTGCCCGTGCCAATCGATGCCGACCGTCGCGCCGGTTTCTTTCACGACGGCGGCGACGAAGCGAACCAGGCTGCTCGTCCCGTTGGGCGCGGCGTGGCCGACGGTGTCGGTCACGCAGACCCTC
>JBIOWS010000141.1:0-5133 GCA_044868745.1 Candidatus Polarisedimenticolia bacterium | reverse complement strand
GCGCCGTCTCCGACCGCGAGTACTCCGGCTAGGAACAGCAGGACCCTAATTGTCCTGCGCGCCCTGGTCAATCCAGCTCCGAATCAGATCGATCTCGGCATCGGGGAGGGGTGTCGAGAAGCGCGGCATCTGGTCGCCGGAGCCACCGACGCTGGTCTGCGTCCCTTGGAGCTTGTGCATGAGGTAGCTGGCCGCGCTGTCTCCGGGTTCGACCCTGTCCAGGGGCGACTCAGCGCTTTTGACGTTGACCAGGTTCGCGTAGCTTTCTCCATCGATGAGGATGAGTCCGAGGTTGGGGAAGGAGCTGCCGTGGCAGCCGGTCGTGGCGCACCTGACAGTGAAAATCGGCTGCACGTCCTTCAACAGGCTGACCTGCGGCGAGGTGGACGGATTGAGCACCCGGAGGCCGAGGACGGCATCCTCGTTCGAGCATCCGCCGGTGAGGAGGACCGCCGCCAGGGCTCCGACGCACGCCCCGACCCTGGGAATGTCGCCGAAGGACATCAGTGCTCCGTCCTCAGCCGGTCGAGGTAGGCCACGATGGCATCGAGCTCCTCTTCGGCGAGGGCGGTCTTGTAGGCCGGCATCTGAAGTCGCTGCCGGGCCAGGAAGTAGACCGCCAGACGGCTGTCCGTCAGGCGTTCGATTCCCCCGTCTAGGATCCACCGCCTCAGCTCCGAGTCGTCCCTGACCAGCTCGGCGTAGTCCGGTCCGAGCCATCCCGGCACATACCCCTTGTAGGACCCGGGATTCCGCGCACCGCCCGATCCGCCGACGCCGTGACATGCCTCGCAGCGGAACCGCCGGACAAGGTCCCGGCCCCGGGAAGCCGCTGGATCCTCGAGCGGTGTCATCAGCGAGGCGGCCATGAAGTAGGCCACCAGGTCATCGACCGCATGGTCCTCCAGAGCGCCCCGATAGGCGGGCATCCGGATGGCGGCCTTCGAGCGCTCGGCGCTGGCTCCCGGGCTGGCCGCCCGGCGCTTCGACACTCCGTCCAGGATGTACTCCCGGACCTCCTCCTCACCGTTGACGTACATCATCGAGATGCCGCCGTCCCACGCGGGCACCTCACCCCGGTTGCCCGGGTCGGGAAGCCCCCGCGTGCCATCCGGACCATGGCAGGAGAGGCAGCCGGCGCTCCGGGCGATCTCGGCGCCCCGCCGGATCGGGTTGGACTCTCGCCACGACCAGTAGGAGCGCATCGCCGGCAGACCGCCCAGGCTCAGCGCGAGTGCCACGACAGCGACCGTGCCGATCCAGGCCCAGCGCTTCCTCATCGGGGCGCCAGACGCGACCGTTAGAGCGGTTTGGCGGCGAGGACGGTGAGGCCGTTGATCCCGTCCCTGGACGCCTCCTCCCCCTTGATCTCGGCGTTTCTTCCCGCCAACGACTTGGCCTTTTCATAGGCGCTCGAATCGGCGTGGTCGGCGAACAGGATGTACACCTTGCCGTCCGCGGTGAGGAGGCCGACCGGCTGGCCCTGCTCGGCGCACTTGGCAGCGCATTTCTGGTGCTCCGGTCCCTTGGCGCCGTGTGCGACGTAGCACGCCATGTCGAGGATCTCCCCCGTGACGGTGATCGTGCCTCCCCCGGCGTGTCCCTTATCGGCCGAAAAGGGCCCCATGACCGGAATGGTCAAAAGTGCGCAAGCGACGACGATCCACTTCGTGCTCATCGGTCTCTCCTCCTGTATGCGGCCCGGGGCCGCGTGCCGAGGATCGTAGCATGCGGGTGGCGCCGCTTCATGGGCATGGAAAGGGGAGTGTCCGCTCGAGGCCCCGGTCGTCGAAGCCGGGAGATTGTTCGGCGCCACCCACTACGGCCGTGACCAGGTAGGCGAAGCCGTCGCCACGGGCCGGATCCAGCGCCTCTGGGAAGTAGAGGTTGGTCCTGTCGGGATCGTCCGGGTCGCGGCAGATGTCGGTCCCGAGAGTCGCCAGTGACGAGAGGGCGCCGCTGTAGACGTGGTAGGACGCGGCGCCGGGCACCCCCGCCCAGGTGAATCCTGACGACCCCGCCATCATCAAGCCCAGAACCTCGTTCCGGTCGAACTCCCAGGCGCCGCGATCGGTGCCGGCGATCCGGTTGCCATCGCCGTCGAGTGGGCGCCGCTGTCCCCGGAGATCGTCGGGCGGGGCCCACCGGGGAGTCCCCGAGTCGATCGCCGGCGATCCGGCGCGCAGCCTGAAATCACCCTGTCCCGGATCCATCAGCAGCGGGTCGCCGTACAGGCTGGTCGGGTCCGAGCAGAGGCTCACCGACGGCCCGCCGCAGTCCTCGGGCTGGTTCTGAAAGAACAGGTTGTTCGGAAGCGCCGCGCCGCTGGCATGCAGTTCGAGCCCGCCGCTTCTTTTGGTTGCCCGGTTCCCGTACACGATGTTGTTGGCCAGCACCGTGGAGCCGAACTCGTCCAGGATCGACGCGCCGCCGCCGTAGGAGGCGCGGTTGTCTGCCAGGGTGTTGTTGGCCAGGAGAGGAGACGCGTAGTAGACGTCGAGGCCGCCGCCGTAAGCTCCGAACGGCCCGCCTCCGGAGGCGGCGTTGCCGTGGATGAGGTTGTTGGTGACGACCGCGGTCCCGAGGCCGCCAATCTCGAGACCGCCCCCGAATTCCGCGCTGTTGGAGGTCACGTTGTTCCCCGAGATCACGGCGCCGTCCGACGACAGGTAGATGTCGAGAGCGCCGCCCACGCCGGCCGTGTTGCCGCTGATCGTATTGCGCTCGACGCGTGGCGATCCGCCGTCGATCTCCACGCCGCCGCCGAGGTCGGCATCGTTGTTCGCGACGGTGTTGGAGGCGACCAGCGCTTGCGTGTCGAGCAGGGCGATCCCCCCGCCCTTCGAGAACCCGGAGGCGTCCGCCGGCACTGCGAGGTTGCCTACGATCACGTTGCGGGTGATGATCGGCGCCCCGCCGCTCACCAGCACCCCACCGCCCGCCGGATCGAGGCCCCTCGTGATGGTGAACCCCTCGATCCGGGTCGAGGCGTCGCACCCGAGCGCCCTGACGACGCTCCCAGCCTGTCCGCCGTCGATGGTGGTGACCTCGGCTCCCGCCCCGAGGACTCCGACGCCGCTCTTGAGCGCGAGGTTCTCCCTGTAGATGCCAGCAGCGACCGAGACGAGATCGCCGGGCGCGGCCGCGTCGATGGCGGCCTGGATCGTGGAGAAGTCGGCGGGTCCGTCGTCGTCCACCCTCCATGTCCTGGCGAGCAGCGCCGTCCATCCGACAATCAGGAGGAATCCGGACCCTGCCGTCAGACAGCGCCGCGCGGTCGAGCGTCGAGGAAGCGGCTTTCGCTCGCTGGCGAGCGCGACGGGAGGTCCTCCAGGCATCGATCTCAGAACAGGTTCATCGTCAGGTAGAACAGGGCCGCGCCAGGAAGCGGATCGGCGAAGTCGGTGTACGTCGTCCCCGCGTCGCCGCCGTCAGGCGGGAACGTCTCCGTTCCGGCGCCGCTGAACCTGGGATCCCCGCTCCGGAAGACCCTGTAGCGACCTCCCCCGCCGGTCCAGGACAGCTTGAAGACTGTGGTCTCCAGGGTGGCGGTGACCTGGATGGGCGTGGTCACCACGACCGTGCCCAGCATGTTGAGATTGGTGTGCGGCTCGCAACAGTAAGGAAGCGTCTGCGCCGTCTCCAGGAATTGCCGGGTGAACTGCGGGAAGCTCGGCGGCTGCAGGGGAGCATCCCACAGGCCCAGCGGGTCGCACCCGCCGAGCGCGTTCTTCACTCCGTGCGTCGTGGTGTGGAACAACGGGAACTGCGCCGTGCTGGTGTGCTTCCAACGGACCCAGTCGCCCTGCTCGATGACCAGGTTGGGCGGATGGAAGACGACGGTGGCGTCGTCCACCGTCGAGACGGCGAAGCGCGGCGCGGCGACGCTGATGCCCGGCTCCTGTGCCAGCGCTGGGACCGGCCACACCGCCAGGGCGAGCAGGGGGACGACAGGAAGCTCGAGGGTACGAGCGATCGACCGCACGATAGTACCTCACAGGCGTCGTAGGCCGGGGCGCCCAAGGTGTTCCTGGGCGCCCCAGCCGGATGGCGCGGGATTCCTCCGGTCAGCGCGGTAGCCGACGACGCTCGAGCGAACCGCGGATGGCACCGCCGGGAAACACCGACGTGTGCAGGTTGACGTAAAACGCGCCGGGGTCCCGGAGGATCTCGTCGAAGAGGGCCAACCCGGCCGAGGTGCGCATCGGCACCTTCAGGGCGATGTTCCCGCGCCCGTCGGCGTCGGTGGTGGTCGCCAGACCGGAGCTGATCACCACGGGACCGTTGACGCCCGGCGGCCCTTTGTGCACGTGCAGCCCTACCAGGGTGACACTCGTGGAGAAGCGGTAGTCGACGTCGAACAGGGTGAAGCCGGCCACGGCCTTGTTGCCCATCAGCTTGAGATCGAGCGTGATCTGCGCGCTAGCCCCGGCTTCGATGCCGGTCGGAGGCACTTCGTTCTCAGGGGCCATCTGCGCCGTGAGCGTGACCGTTTGCCCGCGCAGATCACCGGCCTCGAGCTGGCCGCGGGACTCCCCGCCCGGAAAGACGTCGCTGTGGACGTTGACGTACAGGTTCCCCGTCATCAGGTCGGACAGGTCGTCCGGGTTGAAGTCGAACTCCCGCGTCAGGGGCGACATAAAGGCGCTGGTCGCCAGCGGATAGATGACCGGCCCGTTGAGGCCCGCAGGGCCACGGTGGATGTGGGCCGCCAAGAGCGTCCTGCCGGCCGCCAGGTCGAACAGGAAGACCTCGATGCGGCCCTTGTTCGTCGCCGTGTCGACGACCAGGTGCGAGATCCCCGTCAAGCTCGAATCGGCGTCGGGGATCGCCGGCACCTCGTTGGCGTGGCTCAGGGGAGCCACGAAGCTCAACTCCTCGGCCGTGCCGGCCGACGGGATCGCCAGCAGACCGACCAGCGCCAGTGCAGGAACAAGATATCTACGCATCATCGACCCTCACTCGCCGCCGCGTTGGTGCACACCTCGTCGGCAGGCACCGCCGCCTGCCTTCCGCGCCTCCCCGCCGGGTGCGGCTCGACCCCGGGTAAGGGCTCGCTCTCACGGTTCCCTGGGCTCCCTTGCCTCCCTGGGATAAGGATGGTAAAGCTACGGAGATCGCCGGGGCGCGGGG
>JBIOWS010000140.1:0-2050 GCA_044868745.1 Candidatus Polarisedimenticolia bacterium | reverse complement strand
CGGGCGCACGGCCAGGCCCGTCGTGTAGACTTCGTCCGCCTCATGAGCGATCGCAGAATCCTTTATGCGGCGGCGTTCCTGCGGGCGCTGGCGACCGGGATGGTCGGCGTCCTCATGGGCGTCTATCTGGCGAGGTTGAGCTTCGATGCGGGCCAGATCGGTTACGCCATCGGGGCCGGCCTCGGCGGCTGCGCGCTGGCCGCCCTGCTCGTGACGCTGGGCGGGGATCGACTCGGGCGACGACGGTGCCTGCTCGGCTTGTCGATTCTGACCGCCATCGGCGGCGCGGCGTTCGCGACAGCCTCCGGCCCGCTGATCGCGGGGATCACGGCGTTTCTCGGAATGGTGAACGGCATGGGGCGCGACCGCGGCGCTTGCCTCATCCTGGACCAGGCGATCCTGCCGGCGACGACGGGCGACGCGGGCCGGACGCGCGCCTTCGCCTGGTACAACGTCCTGCAGGATATCGGTGGTGCCTTCGGAGGGCTGCTGGCGGGCGTGCCGGCCGTTCTGCGGGGCCTCGCCGGGGTCGGCGACATCGCCTCGCTCCGAATCGGGCTGGGCCTCTATGCCGGCCTGCTGCTGGTGACGGCCGCTCTCTACCTCCGTCTGTCGCCGACGATCGAAGCGGCCCCGGGAGGAGGGATGCGCGGGCAGGACGTGACGGGGCCCGGCCTGGGCGCGCGGCCCCGTGTGTCTCCCCGGACACGCCGCGTCCTCTGGCGGATCTCCTCGCTGTTCGCCCTCGACAGCCTGGCGGGCGGCTTCCTGACCACCGCCCTCCTGGCCTTCTTCTTTTACGAACGCTTCGGTGTGAGTGAAAGCGCCCTCGGCCCGCTGTTCTTCGGGGCGCGCGTGGCCAACGCGCTGTCGCACCTCGGCGCCGCCTGGCTGGCGCGCCGCATCGGACTGGTGAACACGATGGTCTTCACGCACATCCCCTCCAGCCTCCTGCTGGTCACCGTCGCCTACGCCCCCGACTTCGCGACCGCGGCCGTTCTGTTCCTGTTGCGCGAGGGGCTTGTCGAGATGGACGTCCCGACGCGCCAGTCCTACGTCATGGCCGTGGTCGGCCCGGAGGAACGCACCCTCGCCTCCGGGGTCACCCACCTGGTGCGCGTCGGGGCCTGGGCCGTGGCCCCCTCGTTCGCGGGCCTGTTCATGCGGGGGCTGTCGCTCACCACGCCGCTGCTCGTCGGCTCCGGAATGAAGATCCTCTACGACGTGCTTCTCTTCTCCGCCTGCCGTCACACCAGGCCGCCGGAGGAGTCGGCCTGACCCTCCCGCGCGGGCGTCTCGAGGCGGACGCGCCATCGCATCAAACCGCGATCGCTCGGGGGCCGGTGGTTTGACAGGCTCTCCGCCGCAGGACCATAATTGAGACTGAGTTGCAACTAGAACGGGGGGCCCCGTGCACGCCGCCGACCGACTGGCAGCCGATCGCTTCGCCGCCTACCTCTCCACCCATCGTCTCAAGATGACCCGCGGCAGGCGCCGGATCCTGGCGCAGGTGCTCGCCGTGCGCGGGCACTTCGACGTGGACGACCTCCTGGGGCTGCTGCGCAGGTCCGGACGGGGCGTCTCGAGGGCCTCGCTGTACAGGAATCTGCCGCGGCTGGTCGAGTCGGGGCTGATCCACAAGGTCGAGATGGCTCACGGACAGGCGCGCTACGAGGTGATGATCGGGCGCCACCACCACGATCACATGGTCTGCCTGTCGTGCGGGAGGATCCTCGAGTTCGAGAGCCCGGAGGTGGAGCGGATCCAGGAGGAGGTCTGCCGCAGGAAGAAGTTCCTGATGACCGGACATTCGCATCAGATCCGGGGCTACTGCGAGTCGTGCGCCCGCCGGGCCCCCGAGCCGGCAGGCACGCGTGGCCGCGACAGGTCCCACGCGGGGGCGGGGCGCTGAGAGGGGCAGGGTGTTCGAATCGCTGGTCGTGACGCTGCGCGAAGGGATCGAGGCCGCGCTGGTCATCGGGATCATGGTGATCTACCTGCGCCGCACCGGGCGGGAGGCGCAGGCGCGCTGGGCCTTCCTCGGGCTCGG
>JBIOWS010000139.1:0-5653 GCA_044868745.1 Candidatus Polarisedimenticolia bacterium | reverse complement strand
CGAGGCGGTCGCGGGCCTGAAGAGGTCCCGCGCCGCGAGCCCGCCCGGAGCGCGCGGAGGGGACGTTTGGGGAAAAGGAGCAAAGCGGCGAAGGTCCAGGTCGCCCGGCGGCGGCCGAAGGCGGCCGGCAAGCGGCAGCGTGACGGGACGGTCGTCCAGATGGACCTGTTCCGATCCGGGCGTACCATGGCGGGGCGAGCGGAGCGGCCCGCCCCTGCGCCGCCGCCGGCGCGGCGGCGCGAGACGGCCGAATCGATGGGCCGGCGCCAGCGCGAGATCTCGGTCGCCGAGTTCTTCCAGAAGAACCGCCACCTGCTCGGGTTCGACAACCCTGCCAAGGCGCTCCTGACCGCGACGAAGGAGGCGGTCGACAACTCGCTGGACGCGTGCGAGGAGGCCGGCATCCTGCCGTCGATCGAGATCGCCATCGAGGAGCTGGCCGAAGACCGCTTCCGGCTGTCGGTTACCGACAACGGTCCCGGGATCGTTCGCGGCCAGATCCCCAGGGTTTTCGGCAAGCTGCTGTACGGCTCGAAATTCCACGTCCTGCGCCAGAGCCGTGGCCAGCAGGGGATCGGCATTTCGGCCGCCGGCATGTACTCGCAGCTCACCACCGGCCAGCCGGTGCGTATCACCTCGCGCACGGGGAGAAGCAAGCCTGCCCACTTCTTCGAGATTCAGATCGACGCGGCGAAGAACGAGCCGAAGATCCTGACCGACCGCGAGGCGGACTGGGACCACGAGCACGGTACCCGCGTCGAGATGGACCTGGCCGGCACCTACAAGAAGGGCCGCCGGTCGGTGGACGACTACATCGCGCAGTCCGCTCTGGCCAACCCGCACGCGACGGTGCACTACCGCCCGCCCAAGGGGGAGGAGTTCCACCGCGAGCGGCTGGCCACGGAGCTGCCCCGGGAGCCCCAGGCGATCAAGCCGCACCCCTACGGGGTCGAGCTGGGTGTCCTGATCTCGATGCTCCGGGACACGCGAGGCCGCACCCTGAAGACGGCGCTCCAGTCCGATTTCTCGCGCGTCAGCGCCAAGGTCGCGGAGGAGATCTGCAGGGCCGCCGGCCTCGACCCGGAGGCCCGCCCGAAGCAGCTCGGCGTCCAGAACATCGAGGGCCTGTTCCGGGGCATCCCCAAAGTGAAGATCATGGCCCCTCCGACCAACTGCATCGTGCCGATAGGCGAGGCCCTGATCCTGGAAGGGCTGAAGCAGGCGGTCAAGGCCGACTTCTACACCTCCACCACGCGCTCTCCCGCCGTCTACCGGGGCAATCCATTCGTCGTCGAGGTGGGTCTCGCCTACGGCGGAGACCTGCCGGGCGAGGAGCTGATCGACCTGTGGCGCTTCGCCAACCGCGCGCCGCTGCAGTACCAGCAGTCGGCCTGCGCGATCACCCGGGCCGCGATGACGACCGACTGGCGCAACTACGCCCTGCAGCAGGGAAAGGGGGCGCTGCCGATCGGGCCGCTGGTGCTCTTCGTGCACGTCGCCAGCGTCTGGGTGCCGTTCACGTCGGAGAGCAAGGAGGCGATCGCATCCTACCCGGAGATCATCCGGGAGCTGCGGCTGGGGCTGCAGGAGGTCGGCCGGCGTCTTGGCGTGTTTCTGCGTCACCGGCAGCGCCTAGCGGAGGCCGAGAAGAAACGCTCCTACATCGAGTCGTACATCCCGCACATCGGCATCGCCCTGCGCGAGATCCTGGGGCTGTCGAAGACGGAAGAACAGAAGGTGGTGGAAGTGCTGACCGATACTCTGGAGCGGACGCGCGTCCCCTGAGGAGAGGCCATGGCATCGCCGACGGTCCGCAAGATCGAACAGACGGCGCAAGAGGTGCACCGGACGATCCTCAAGCGCCAGAAGCCACGGCTGCGCTTCCCCCTGCGCAGCCTCAGTAACGTCAAGTACGACCCGAAGCGCGGCCACTTCGAGATGCGCGGCCGGAAGAAGGAGCGCACCCTGACGGTCTCGACGGTCAAGACCTTCGCGCAGACCTTGCGGATGATGGCGCTCTCGAAGGAGCTGGTGGCGCAGGACGACATCGCCACCAAGAGGGAGGCCTATTACGTCTCCAAAAACTGGGGCGAGGCGCGCTTTCTAGAGCAGCCGGAGTCGGATGCCGTCATGGACGACGTGGAGGCCCTCTTCGAGGTCAACCGCGAGCAGATCGGATTCGTCCCGGAAGAGAAAGGGGGCGAGGTCTCGGGCAGGCTGTTCATCATCGACCGCGACTCCGAGACCGGCAAGCCTCTGCGGATCGACTGTACCCGGTTCGGGTCGGGCGCCTACTCGATCCCGATCTCCGTCGAGCATTTAAAGTTTCAGACCGAGGCCGACTTCATCCTGGTGATCGAGACCGCCGGGATGTTCCAGCGCCTCGTGAAGCACAAGTACTGGAAGACCGCCAACTGCATCTTGGTTTCGATGGGAGGCGTGCCGACGCGCGCTTGTCGCCGGTTCATCCGCCGCCTGGCCGACTTCAAGAAGATCCCTGTGTACGTCTTCGTGGACGGCGATCCGTACGGGATCAGCAACATCTACCGCACCCTCAAGGTGGGATCGGGGAACGCCGCCCATCTGAACGAGTACTTCTGCGTCCCCCAGGCCCGCTATCTCGGCGTCACGCCGCAGGACATCATCGACTATAAGCTGCCGACCCACCCGCTGAAGGAGGTGGACATCAAGCGGGCCCGCGACGCGATCAAGAACGATCCATTCTTCCAGCATCACAAGGCCTGGGTCGCGGCCGTGGAGCATCTCTTGAAAATGGGTGTGCGCGCCGAGCAGCAGGCCCTCGCCAAGTGGGGCCTCAACTACGTCATCGAGACGTACCTGCCCGAGAAGCTGAAGCAGTCGGAGAAGTTCCTGCCGTAGCCGGCGAGGCGGCCCCTCTCCCGCCCGGGCGCCCGTATTTCTTCATGACCGCGAGGAGCCGGTCGAGCGGCAGGGCGTATGCCGTGTTGCCGTCGCGCCCCACCGTCGTCGTGGCCATGGTAAGGGCGTTCAGGATCGCCTCCTCGGTCGCCTCCTCCGCCGCCTCGAAGATCGGATCCAGGTGCGCGTCGGCGACGACCCGCAAGGTGTACACGGCCTCCTTGGGATAATGCGGCACGCGGTTGCCGGTGGAGAAGGCGAGGAAGATGTCGCCGCTGCCGTGGTGCGAGGCGCTCCCGGTCCGGGCGAGGCCGAGCGCCGCCTTGGAGGCGAGCCGACGGAGCTTGAGGTGGTCGAGCGGCGCGTCGGTGGCGATGACGATGATGATCGATCCGTCGCCGGCGAGGTTCGGCATCAGGTCGGTGATCTCCCGCCCGACCGGCACTCCGTCCACGGTCAGCTCGGGCCGCCGTCCCATGTTCGCGTTGACCAGGACTCCGACCGTCCAGCCTCCGCTCTCGACCGGGAGAGTACGCGAGGCGGTGCCGATCCCGGCCTTGAAGCGATAGGCGATCATCCCGGTCCCGGCGCCGACCGCTCCCTCGGCGACGGGGCCGTCGCGCGCCGACTCGATCGCGCGCACCGTATCGTCGATGGACACGTGACGCCCGCGGGCGTCGTTCAGGGTCGAGTCGTCGCACTCCGCCACGGTCGGCGCGACCACGTCGTCCGAGATGCCGATCTCCGGATAGCGCTTGAGCATGTAGGCGACGACGCCGTCCATGACCTTCCCCACGTTCATCGTGTTGGTCAGGAGGATCGGTACCTCCAGGGCCCCCTGGGTGTCGATCCAGATGCTCCCGGTCATCTCCCCCGTGCCGTTCAGAACCCAGGTGGCGGCCGGGACCTTCTCGCGCCAGAGATCGCCGCCGTGCGGCAGGATCGCCGTCACCCCGGTGCGCACCGGCCCTTCCCCCGGCCGCAGCCTGCCCTGTCCACGGGAGAGGGTCACGTGACCCACCCGCACGCCCGGGACGTCCGTGATGGCGTTGTTCTTGCCGGGGGGCATCCGCCCGATGACGATTCCCAGGTCGCGGATCCGAGCCCGACCCTCTTCCCGCGGCGCCGCGAGTGCTCCAGCGGGTCGAAAACCGGCGATGGCGAAAAGCAGAGTGGCGCAGCCCAGGACGCGCGGCGTCATCCCGTGCACCTCCTGAATGGAGTGGTAGGCTTCTACGAAAGGCCGGATCGAGTCAAGGGCCCGTCGCGGGATTCGGTGCCGGGCGAAGCCGGCCTCCGGTCAGGAGGCCTGGCGGCGGGAGGGCTCCTCGGTGCGATCGGATCTGTCGTCGTGGAAACTGTGCGCGGCCCGCAGATGCGCCTGCGCCGTCCGGTTCCTTGACAGCGTGAAGTAGAAGATCGCCCCCTGCCCCTCGCGGGATTGCACCCAGATGCTGCCGCCGTGGCGCTCCACGATTTTCTTGCAGATCGCCAGGCCGATGCCTCCGCCCGGGTACTTGGGACCGTGCGGCCGCGCGAACATCTTGAAGATCTCGTCGGTGCAGTGCGGGTCGATGCCGATGCCGTTGTCTTGCACCGAGAAGAGCCACCCGGTCGCGTCCTCCTTTGCGGAGATGTGGATACGGGGCGGCTGGGTCCCTCTGAACTTGAGGGAGTTTCCGATGAGGTTCTGGAACAGCTGGCTGAGCTGCGTCGGATCGGCCATGAGGGACGGCAGGGGATCGTGCGTCACCGTGGCGTTGCTCTCGTGAATCTTGAGCTGGAGGGCCGCCAGGGTCCCCTCGAGGATTTCGTTGCAGTCGGTCGGCTCGAACTCCTTTCCACGCGTGCTCAGCTGCGAATGGGCGAGCAGGTGGTTGATGAGCTCCTGCATCTTCATCGCCCCGTCCACCACGTACCCGATGAACTCGTCGGCGTCGGCATCCAGGCGGTTCTTGTACCGTCGGTGCAGGAGCTGCGTGTAGCTCGCCACCATGCGGAGCGGCTCCTGAAGATCGTGCGAGGCGACGTAGGCGAACTGCTCGAGGTCCTTGTTGGAGCGCTCGAGGTCGGCCGCGGTGCGGCGGAGCTGGGCGTGGGCGGCCTCGATGCTTGGCAGAGAGAGCGCCTTCGGGATGAGCGGGGCCAGCATCACGGCGGTCAACGCGGAGATGGCGGCGGTCAGCGCCTTGATGAGCCCCGAGATGCGGTAGGCGGGGATCCAGAGGGTCCAGACCTCCATGAGGTGGGTCGTACCGCAGGCGAAGATAAACATCCCGAACATGATGAACATCCAGTGAAAGGGGAGGTCACGTCGGCGCCGGACGAAATGAATCAGGATGACGGGGATCGAGTAATAGGACAGAGTGATGACCGCATCGGAGATGACGTGCAGCCAGACGACAGCCGGCTGCCAGTAGTAGCAGTGACCGTGCGGCATGAAATCGGTATCGAACAGCTTGCTGAAGAAGTCAAGCAAGGGTGCTGCCCTCCCTCCAGCAGTGCGATCCGCCTCAGGCCGCGGTACGGTCCTGCAGCACCACGCACCGGTCCAAGGAGCTCGGCCAACTGGAGGCCTGGTCCTGTGCGGGTGGCTCTGTGCGGTCCTGGCTTTGTCCGGCGGAGCGATGCCGAGGGAGTGCGAGGTCGACGTGTGTTGCCGGCGAAGGGCCCAAGAAGCACATTGCGCGGGCACCAAGAAAACCGGGACGCCTCATGTCGCCCCGGAATGACCAGATCGTCCTCGAAACGCGAATGGGTCTTCCGGGACCCT
>JBIOWS010000138.1:0-10076 GCA_044868745.1 Candidatus Polarisedimenticolia bacterium | reverse complement strand
TCTCGTTGTAGCCGTCGTTGTACTGCAGGGCGATCTCGGCCAGAACCCCGTCGCGCTCGCCGCGCATGAAGATCGGCTTCGGGTGGATCGGATTCTTGTTCTTGTTGAGATGCTCCACGAACGAGGTGATGCCGCCCTTGTAGTTGAACTCGTGCCGTTTGTTCTCCGCCCTCTCGTCTTCGATGACGATCGTCACTCCCTCGTTCAGGAAGGACAGCTCCCTGAGCCTCTGCGACAGGGTGTCGAACGAGAAGTTGAGATCCTCGAAGATCGTGGGGTCGGGGCGGAAGCGGACCTTGGTGCCGCGCCTCTTGGTGGTCCCGGTCTGGCGGAAGGGCGTGACCGGCTTGCCGCGCTCGAAGCGCATCTCGTACACCAGGCCGTCCCGCCAGATCTCCAGGTCGAGGAATTCCGACAGAGCGTTCACGACCGAGACCCCGACGCCGTGAAGGCCCCCGGACACCCTGTACGATTCGTTGTCGAACTTCCCGCCCGAGTGCAGCACGGTCATGACCACCTCGGCCGCCGGCCGCTTCTCGGTCGGGTGGATGTCCACGGGGATGCCGCGGCCGTTGTCCACCACGGTGACCGAATTGTCGATGTGGATCGTGACGTCGATCCGATCGCAGAAACCCGCCTGCGACTCGTCGATGCTGTTGTCGACGACCTCGTAGACCAGGTGGTGCAGACCGCCCGTCGACGTATTGCCTACGTACATCGCGGGCCGCTTGCGTACCGCTTCGAGGCCTTCGAGGACCTTGATTTTCGAGGCGTCGTAGTCGGCGACGCCGGCCGGGCGGATCTCCGCTTCCATCGCCTTGTCTCCCTTGCCGGAGGCCATCAGCGGCCTCCACCGGGTCGTTCACCGGATCCGGATGGCATTGCGGGGGTCAAGGGCCGCTGCTTCCCTAGTCTTTCAATCAGTATAGGGGGGACGGTAAGGACGGGTCGGCCGTACCCGAAAACCACCCGCCGTTTCTCCGCTCGAGCGGCCACAAACAGGCGGGAATTCTATCATACGACGCCCGTTTGCAGCAACGCAGAGCGGCAGGCTCAGGCCCGCCGGAGGGTGCTATAAAAGAGGATACGCCGGTACGGTCTGGATTTGTTGTATAAGTCTTTTTATTATAAATACTTACATGAAATACTAGATGCGCATCGGCATGACCACGTAGCGGTAGTCACGCCCTTCCAAGCCGACCGGGCGCAGAAGGCCCTGCGTCGCTTCGTCCTTGACGGCCATGATCAGCGGCCCCGGCCCCATCGCCTGAAGAAAGTCAAGGAGATATCTGGCGTTGAAGCCGACCTCCAGCGCCGGTCCGTTGTAGTCGACGTCCAGTGCCTCCACCGCTTCCCCCACTTCCGGGTTGCTCGAGGAGACCTCGACCGATCCCTTCCCCAGGCTGAACTTCACCGCCCTCGAGCGCTCGCTCGACAGCAGCGCGACCCGCCGCACCACGTCGGCGAACGTGACGCTCTCGAGCTTGAGCAGCTTGTCGTTCCCCTCAGGAATGACCTTCTCGTACTCCGGGAACTTTCCCGGCACGATGGTCGAGGTCAGGACGGTTCTGCCGATCTTGAAGAAGACGTGATTCTCCTTCTGGCCGAACAGGACCTCGCTCTCCCCTTCCCCGATTCTCGACAGCTCCTGGAGGGCCTTGCGGGGCACGATGATCTCGATCTGGCTCTCCGCGGCCCCCTTCTCCAGGCGGCCTGTGACGTAGGCCAGACGGTGCCCGTCCGTCGCCACCATGGTGATCTGCCGCTTGTTGAGGATCATCAGCGTGCCGTTGATCTGATAGCGCGTCTCATCCGTCGTGATGGCGAACAGCACCTTGCCGATCATGTCGTTGAGAAGGGGCCTCTCGATCGGAATCCCTTTCGCCGGATCGAATTCCGGTACCGCCGGAAAGTCCTCGCGTGGCAGGCCCATGATGCGGAAGCGGGCCTTCTGGCAGGTGATGATCACCCAGCTTCCTTCGTCCGTCCTCAGGCGGACCTCCGCGTCGGGCAGGTAGCGAACGATGTCGAACAGACGCCGGGCGGAGAGAGTGACCGAGCCGGGCTTGGCCACCGTCGCGTCGCAGAAGGACCGGATCGCGACCTCCAAGTCGGTCGCCAGGAGCTCGAGACGATCCTCTTTCGCGTCGATGAGAATGTTGGAGAGGATGGGGATGGTGCTCTTCTTCTCCACGATCCCCTGCATCGCCTGGAGCTCGCGGAAAAGACTCTCCCTGGTGGTTACGAAGTCCATAAATCCTCCTGCAACAACGATCGGATCTTCCATGGAAACGTAGAGCAAAGAATTGTAGCACCAGTAGGGCCTGTTGGTCTTGAGGGAAAGAGGCCAAGGGGGCGTGTTGAAAGGCGTCGGCACGGGAGGTCACGGTCGACAAAGCTGTGGGTGGAGGCCGGTCGACCTGTGGGAATCCTCCCGGTGCGGGACGATCCACAGGTCGTGTCGTGGGGATGCACGGCTCTCTGTGGACGCTTCACCCGAACGTCTCCAGAAGGCCGTCGAGCACCTTGGCGAACTCCCGATCCCGCTCGCGCATCGCCTCGATCTTCCGCAGGGCGTGGATCACGGTGGTGTGGTGCTTGCCGCCGAACTGCGCTCCGATCGCCGGAAGAGACTTGTCGGTCAGCTTCTTGCAGAGGTACATCGCCACCTGGCGCGGGAAGGCGATGTGCTTCGAGTTGTTGCGGGATTTCAGCTCGCTCGTTCTGATGTGGAAGTAGTCGGCGGCACACTTCTGGATCGCCTCGATCGTGACGCTGCGCCCACGATCGTCGATCAGGTCTTTGAGGGTGTCCTTGGCCATGTCGAGGTCGACGCGCCGGCCGGTGAGAGACGCATAGGCGACCAGACGTATGAGGGACCCTTCCAGCTCGCGGATGTTCGAACGGACGCGGCTGCAGATGAACAGTGCGACGTCCTCCGGGATCTGGACGTTCTCCGCCTCGGCTTTCTTTCTCAGGATGGCGACCTTGGTCTCGAGGTCGGGGGGCTGGATGTCGGCGATCAGGCCCCACTCGAATCTCGAGCGCAGCCTCTCCTCCAGGGTCGGGATGTCGCGCGGCGGGCAATCGCTGGTGATGACGATCTGCTTCTGCGACTCGTACAGTGCGTTGAAGGTGTGGAAGAACTCCTCCTGGGTGCGCTCCTTCCCCGCCAGAAACTGGATGTCGTCGACGAGCAGGAGATCGACCTTGCGGTAGCGCTCCTTGAAATCGAGCGTCTTCTCGAAGCGGATGGAGTTGATGAGCTCGTTGATGAACGTCTCGGCGGTGATGTAGAGGTGCCTCAATCCCGGCTGGCTCCGTCCGATGCGGTTGCCGATGGCGTGCATCAGATGGGTCTTGCCCAGGCCCACGCCTCCGTAGATGTACAGCGGGTTGTAGGCGCTCGAGGGCTGCTCGGCGACGGCCATCGCAGCCGCGTGGGCGAACTGATTGCAGGAGCTGACCACGAAGGAATCGAAGCTATAACGCGGGCTGAGCCCGGTCGACACGGCCTGGGTCGCTTCGGGCCGCAGGGCGGATGCGGGCGCGCTCGTCCGTGCGCTCGGGGCCGCTGCGTTCCCGAGCGGACCGTCCGGGCGGGCCATGAAGTTCACACGTAGACGCCCACATTCGAGCTCCCTGGCACTCTCCTCGATCAGCGGCAGGTAGTTCCTGCTGATCCAGTCGGCGAACAGCGGGCTCGGCACCTCGATCTGCAGCGTGCCGTCGGCCATGGAGAGCTGCTGCGTCGGTTTCAGCCAGGTGTTGAAGCTCTGTCGATTGATTCGGGACTGCAGCTTCGAGAGGATTCTTTCCCAGAGTGTCATGCGCTGTTGGCCACGCGGGCGCCTTTCACCCGATTCGATGTCTGGAGTGCCTGACTTTCCGCCTCACGCCTCCGAACGCCGCTCATCATTTCAACAGCTTTTCCACAGATGTGGAAAAGTTTCTGCACGCCAAACTATTGATGATGAAGCGCTTGCAGGAACGACGGCGAAGCACCGGAGCGATGTTATGTCAACCCCCCCCTCCCCTCCACCAGATGTGGGACGGCAGCGGCAGGTGATCGCACATCTAGGGTTCGAGCCGATCACGCTGCGCCGATATTTATTTCCGGACACACCACCGCCTCTTCGGGGCGCTCCCCGAAAAAAGTGCCCGCCGGTTCACTGATGCGTTAGATCCGAACCGAGGTTGCGACGCTCGGAAATGCTGTTCGCTGAGGAGAGGCACTATAGCACCCGGTCCCGCCGCGCTGTCAACCCCCTTTTTGATCTTCGCGCGCGATTTCTCGAAAAAAATTTTCCACCCGCGGTGTCCGGGGACGGTGCCTCCGCCTCGCGGGGCACCGTCCCGCGCACGCAGGGCCGGCGCCTCGAAGTGGGGATGCTTCAGCGGGCGATCGCCTTGACAGTCCGCGCACCCCGGGACCATAATGCGCGCTTCCCGAGCAGCGAGGATGCAACGCGGGGTCCGGAGAGGGGCATGAAGCGCACGTTTCAGCCGAATAATCGCCGCCGCAAGAAGACGCATGGCTTCCGCACCAGGATGCGCACCAAGAACGGGCGGCGAGTCCTGAAGCGTCGGCGGGCCAAAGGTCGGAGCCGGCTCACCGTGTGAGCGCCGACGCACGCTTCCGCCCCAAGGACCGCATCCGCAAGCGCAGCGAGTACAAGGTCGTCTACGACAAGGGTCAGAGAATCCCCTCCGGAAGCTTCGTCCTGTTCGTGATGCGGAACGGCGTCGAGCATGCGCGCCTGGGCATCACCGTCACGCGCCGCGTGGGCGGCGCTGTGAAGCGGAACCGGGCCAAGCGTCTCATCCGCGAGATCTTCCGCCGGCACAAAGCGGAGCTGACGAGCGTGGACATCCTCGTGAACGGTCGGCATGGATTGCCCGACGCGGACTACGCGCACCTGGAGGAAGAGTTCCTCTCCCGCTTGCGGAGCTTCCGGAAACGACCATGATGCGAAAGAACGCGCAGGCGGCCGAGATCGCCCTTCTCTGCGCCTACAGGCGGTGGCTGTCGCCGATTCTCCCTCCGGCCTGTCGCTACCTGCCGACCTGCTCGGAGTACGGAGTTCTCGCGATCGAGCGGTACGGCCCTCTCAAGGGGGCGGCCCTGACCCTCCTCCGGCTGCTGCGCTGCCATCCGCTGGCGCGCAGCGGCTTCGATCCCGTCCGCTGATGGACAACAGGCGTCTCATCCTGGCGGTTGGTCTGTCCGTCGCCTTCCTGTTCCTCTGGACCTGGGTGTTCACCCCGCCACCGAAACATCCGCCGGCCGGGGGCGGGGCTGCCGCGCCCGGCGGTCAGGAGGCTGCGGCCACCGCGTCGCCGGGGGCGCAGCCGACTCCGACCCTCACGGGCGCGGAGGGGCCATCCAAGGGGTCGAGGCCCGAATTGGCGGGGTTCGGCGGTCCCGGTATTGTCGCGGCGGGGCTCGATCTCCCGACCGGTGAGCAGATCGCCGCCGCCACCGAGGAGGAGGTCGTGATCGAAACCGCCCTCCAGGAGATTCACCTGACCAACAAGGGCGGGCGGGTCACCTCGTGGCGCCTCAAGAACTATCTCGACGACGAAGGGAAGCCGCTCGATCTGGTGTCGGTAGCCGGCCGCAAGCTCGATCACCTGCCGCTGCAATTCCTGCTCGAGAATCCGGAGGACACGCAGCGCCTGCGAACGGCGCTCCACCGGGTCACCCGGAAGGATTCGGAGGAGGACGGAAAGAGATTCACGGAGGTGTCGTTCGCGTACAGCGACGGGGCCGGGCTGGCGGCGATGAAGACACTGCGGGTGCCCCACGACGGCTACCTCTCCGAACTGCGCTTCGCGGCCCGCGCCCGCGGCATCGTGGTGGGGCCGACCCTCGTCTGGGGAGCAGGGTTCGGGGGACACACCGGCCTGGAGCATGGCAATTACGCCGATTTCACCGACGCAGTGGTGAACGTCGACGGCCGCATCGAGCGACGCCCGCAGTCGGCGCTCAAGCCGGAGTCGCCCTGGATGGCCTCCGGAAGCCTCGCCTGGGGCGGACTCGAGGACAAATACTTCGCCGCTCTCCTGGTGCCGGCGTCGCCCGCCGAAGGACAGGCCAGGTTCGAGACGCTCCGGCTGGTCGAGGAAGGGCGGGAGCATCTCCACCTCACCTTCTCCTGCAGGTTCCCGGCCGTCGCCCAGGCGAGCCTGTTCGTGGGGCCCAAGGACTACGACCTCCTGAAGGGTCTGGGTCTCGGCCTCGAGAGGCTGGTGGACTTCGGCTTCTTCGGTGTCATCGCCCTGCCCCTGTTCTACGCGATGAAGTTTCTGGAGCGCTACGTCGGCAACTTCGGCTGGGCGATCGTCATCCTGACCGTTCTCATCCGCCTGGTGTTCTTCCCGTTCATGCACCGGGGTCAGCTGAGGATGCGGAAGATGCAGGCGAAGATGAAGCGCGTCCAGCCGAAAGTGAAGGCATTGCACGAGCGCTACCGGCGGTTGGAGAGGAAGGAGCTCGAGAGGGGGAACGGGCGGGCCCGTCAACAGCTGCGACAGAGCAAGAACGAGGAGCTGATGGCTCTTTACAAGGAGGAGAACATCAATCCGCTCGGCTCGATGTCCGGCTGTCTTCCCCTCCTGCTGCAGATTCCAATCCTTTACGCCTTCTACTCGATCCTGTCGAAGTCGATCGAGCTGCGCAAGGCCCCGTTCCTCCTGTGGATCGGCGACCTGTCGCAGAAGGATCCGTACTACGTGACGCCGATCGTCATGGGGATCACCATGCTGGTGCAGCAGGTGATGACCTCCTCCAGCATTCCCGATCCGGCCCAGCGGAGGATGATGTACCTCATGCCGATCGTCTTCACCTACTTTTTCGTCAGTCTGCCTTCGGGCCTGGTGCTATACTGGCTGGTGAACAATCTCCTCGGCATCGGCCAGCAGTACCTGATCAATAGAGAGGCGGAAGCCGAGAGCCAAACGGCATGAGCCTCCGCCCCTCCCCGCGCACCGTTTAGCCTCGCCTCTCCAGAGGGCTCCGGCATGGCACGCGAACGCGACTTCGAAGGCAAGACCCTCGAAGAAGCGCTGGCGCGTGCCGCGGAGGCGACCGGCCTCCCCGCCGGCGCCTTGGACTACCAGGTCGTGGACGAGGGGCGGCGGGGGTTGATCGGCGTCGGAGCCCGATCGGTCCGCATCCGCGTCGTCCTGCCGGAAGATCGGCCGGGCGTCGGCGCGCCCGCGCCCGAAGGGGGCACCGATGTCGACCCCGTCGAGGTCGAGCGGCTGGCGGATCGGATCCTCGGCGGGCTCGGTCTCGAAGTCCGCGCCCGCGCGCGCGACGCGGGGGAGACGATCGAGGTCGAGATCACCGGGAAGGACCACGACGACCTCCTCGCCAGGAAAGGCGAGGCGCTGGGCGCCCTGCAGTACCTGCTCAACCGCATCGTCCATCGCGGCCGGAAGGGGAAGAAGATCCACGTCGATGCCGGCGGGTTCCGGAAGCTGCGCGAGGATGAGGTCGTGGAGATCGCCAGGCGGTCGGCCGAAAAAGTCCTGGAGAAAGGGGAGAAGTGCGTCCTGAGCCCGCTGAACCCGTACGAGCGCCGCCTGGTGCACCTGGCCCTGCGGGACCTGGCCGGTGTTGAGACGAAGAGCCTCGGTGAGGGGTTCCTCAAGCGGGTGGAAATTTCACCCGTCCGGAGGGACGGCCCGGACCGGAGCCCCGGCGGTGCGTAGGGAAGCCCCTCCCGACGCCGGTACGATCGTCGCGATCTCCACCCCTCCCGGCAGAGGCGGCATCGGCGTCGTGAGAATCTCGGGGCCCCGCTCCCTCGAGATCGCCCGCAGCCTGTTCCACCCGGCCTCCTCCGCCGAAGCGTCGGCGGGTGCGGGTCAGCCTCGCATCGTGTTCGGACGGTTCCGGTCGGCCGCAGGCGAGCCGATCGATCACGGCTATCTGGTGACCTTCGATCCTCCCCGGACCTTCACCGGCGAGACGACGGCCGAGTTGTGGGCCCATGGCAGCCCGGCGGTGCTGAAGCTTCTGGTCCAGGAGGCGGTGGCGCGGGGCGCCCGGCCGGCGACTCCGGGCGAGTTCACGATGCGGGCCTTTCTGAACGGACGGATCGACATCGTGCAAGCCGAAGCGATCCGCGACCTGATCGAGGCGCGCACCGCCTTCCAGGCGAAAATCGCCTACGACCAGACGATGGGCCGCATCTCCGGGGAGGTGAACCGCCTCAAGGACCGTGTTGCGGACTTGGTCGCCCGCCTCGAAGCCTCGGTCGAGTTCTCCGAGGAGGTCGAGGCCGACCGCTTTCGACCCGAAGGGGGAGTCCTCCGCGGGCTGGCGGCGCTGCGTCGCGACCTCCGGGCGCTCGCCGGCACCTACGACCGCGGCAGGATCGTGCGCGACGGGGCGCGCGTCGCGATCGTCGGCTCCCCGAACGTGGGGAAATCGAGCCTTTTCAACCGCCTCCTGGAGGAGGAGCGGGCGATCGTCACGCCGATGTCCGGAACGACGAGGGATCTCCTGGAGGAGAGCCTCGATCTGGGAGGCATCCCGGTGGCGCTGATCGACACGGCGGGCCTGCACGAGCCGCGCGACGAGGCGGACGCCGAGGCGGTCCGGCGGGCGCGCGCAGCCCTCGACACCGCCGATCTCCTCCTGGTCGTCCTGGACCGATCGCGCCCGGTGCGGGAGGACGAGCGGGCCCTGCTAGCGGGGCTGGAGGCTTCGCGGTCGGTCGTCACACTGAACAAGAGCGATCTCCCGTGCGGTTTTGGTCCGGACGAAGCCCGTTCCCTGCGCGAGCGTCACGCCGCGCTGGAGGTGTCTGCCCGGAGCGGGCATGGGATCGACCCCCTGAGAAAGCGCCTGGCCGAGGCGGTCGGCGCGGGAGCGGTGGCGTCGCGCGAGCAGACGTTCCTCACCAACGTGCGCCACCGCGACCTGCTTGTGGAGGCGGACGAGGCGCTGGGGCGCGTCGAAGGAGCGGCGCGGGATCGTCTCCCGGAGGAGTACCTCCTGCTCGACCTGCGCGAGTCGCTGGACCGTCTGGGTGAGATCACCGGCGAAGTCGGCCTCGAAGGGATCTACGAGAAGATCTTCAAAAACTTCTGCATCGGCAAATGAGCGACGGCTCGACGGCCCGGATCTTCGACGTCATCGTCATCGGGGCCGGCCACGCGGGGTGCGAGGCGGCCCTGGCCGCGGCGCGCAGCGGGTGCAGGACCGCCCTTCTGACCCTCGACGGACGCGCCATCGCGCGGATGTCCTGCAACCCCGCCATCGGGGGGGTGGCGAAAGGACACCTGGTGCGGGAGATCGACGCCCTCGGGGGGGAGATGGGCCGCGCCATCGACGAGACGGGGATCCAGTTCCGCCTCCTCAACGCCAGCCGCGGACCGGCAGTGCAGGCTCCCCGGGCGCAGGCCGACAAGGAGGCCTACTCGGAGCGGATGCGCCGGGTCGTCGCCGCCACCCCCGGCCTGACGCTGATCGAGGGGGAGGCCGGCGGGTTGCTGGTGGAAGGAGAGCGCCTGCGGGCCGTCTTCCTGGCGACCGGCGAGGCTCTGCGCTGCACTTGCGCCGTGGTGACGACCGGCACCTTCCTCCGTGGACTTCTGCACGTCGGCTTGGAGAACCGGCCCGGGGGGCGGATCGGCGAGAAGCCGTCCTGCGGTCTGTCCGAGTCGCTCCTGGGGCTGGGACTGCCGATGGGTCGGCTCAAGACCGGCACGCCGCCGCGCGTCCTGAAGTCCTCGGTCGATTTCGCCCGCATGGAGCGCCAGCCGGGCGATCCCGAGCCGGTTCCGTTCTCGTTCGAGACCGAGGCGATCGGCACGGCTCAGGTCGACTGCCACATCACCTACACCAATCCGGCGACGCACTCGCTGATCCGCGACAATCTCCACTGCTCCCCGCTGTTCAACGGGGCGATTACCTCGGTGGGACCGCGCTACTGCCCGTCGATCGAAGACAAGGTGGTCCGCTTCGCCGACCGCGACCGGCACCAGATCTTCGTCGAGCCGGAGGGTCGGGACCATCCATGGATCTACCTCAACGGCCTGTCCACCAGCCTGCCGGCCGA
>JBIOWS010000137.1:0-2135 GCA_044868745.1 Candidatus Polarisedimenticolia bacterium | reverse complement strand
CTTGTCGGGAAGAGGTCTCCGCCTCAAAACTCCACGGGATCCGGCACAGCAACCACGATGCCAGCGGGGAAGCAGGGCGCGCGTGAGGCGCGAACCGCCTTCCCGTCGAACAGCTTAAGGGAGACTGCTGACGTAGCCCAGGAAGGAGCCCGATCAACTCGGGGGCTACGTCCGGTTACGAAAGCGGAAGCGTGCCTTCAGAAACGCGATCGGATCCATCAGGTAAACACCTGAACCCAATGCGGATCGGTGCGAGCCCCGGGACGCGGGTCGATCGGTCGGTCGTCAGCGATTCTCCCGGGCCATGATGCGGGAGATCCAGGCGCGCGTCTTCGGCGCGCCCTCGATCCTGAGGTGCCTGCGGAAGTGGGCGGCGATCGGGTCCGCCTTCTCGGCCCCCTCCGGCAGGGCGCCGTAGTAGACCATCGGTGCGATCGAGAAGTCGGCCGCGTTCGGAGCCTCGCCCATGAGGTAGGAGGTCCGATCCAGCGCTTCCTCCAGGCGAGACGCCGCCCGGTTCATCATTTCGTTTGCCTTCTTCACCCGGTCGGGATCGGCCGCGGGCGCGCGGAGCTCCCGGAAAAGCATGCCGATGGGGGGCGTCGTCTCGGTCCGCGCGAACAGCTCCCACTCTTCGATCTTCTTCATGGTGTCGCGGTCCTGACTGAACAGGCGCGGCGTGGAGGGCCAGTTGGCGTCGAGATAGCGCAGGACGGCATACGAGTCGAAGACGACGATCTCGCCGTGCAGCAGGACCGGCGCCAGCGGCTGGCCCGAGATCTTGACCAGCGCCCGACGATCCTCCGGATCGACCGGAATCCGCTCGTAGGAAATCTTCTTGTAGGCCAGGGCGAGCCGGACTTTGATGTTGTGAGGCGACGGGGCGAGGTCATACAGCTTCACGGGTCGGTTCATGTTTGATCTCCTCGGGAGCCGGCATCATAGCACGCTCCCGCCGGCCCGCGGGGGATCGCGGAGGGCGCGGAGGGTGCGCGCCGCGCCGCGGCAAACGTACTATCATCCTGTCCGGATGAATCGCGCCTTGGTCGGGCGGCTCGGGCCGCTTCTGGGGCTTTGCCTTCTCCTCCCCCTGTTCGGTGTTTCCCGCTGGGGGTTGTGGGAGCGTGACGAGGGACGCTACGCCGACGTGGCACGCCAGATGCTGGAAAGCGGCGACTTTGTCACCCCGCGAATCGATGGCACGGTGTTCCTCGACAAGCCGCCTCTGGTCTACTGGGTCACGGCGGCGTCGCTGCTGGCGTGGGGCCACAACGAGGCGGGCGCCCGGTTCGGACAGATCCTCTTCGCCCTCCTGACGCTGCTCGCGGTGCGCGGGATCGGCCGCCTGCTTTTCGACCGCCGGCGGGCCAACATCGCGGTGATCGTCCTCGCCTCCTCCGTCGGGTTTTTCACCTCGAGCCACATCCTGGGCCTCGACCTCGCCCTCACGTTTTTCGTCACCCTGACTCTCCTATGCTTTCTGAGGGGCTACAGGGCCGAGCGGGCCGGCGTCCGCTGGTATCTCGGGATGTTCGCCGCTGCGGCCGGGGGCCTCCTCACCAAAGGAGCGATCGGGGTCGCCCTGCCCGCGATGACCATCGCCTGCTTCCTGTTCCTACGGCGCGACTGGAGACGGCTCGGAGAGGTGCCCTGGACCCGAGGGATCCTGACCTTCCTGGCGATCGCCGCCCCGTGGTACGTCGCCGTCTCTCTCGCCAATCCCCAATTCCCTCGCTACTTCTTCATCCACGAGCATGTGGACCGCTTCGTCACCTCGGTCCATCACCGCCAGGGGGGGTGGTACTACTACCTCGCGGTCGCCTCGCTCGGTCTCCTTCCCTGGAGCCTCGTCCTTCCAACCCATCTGCTACCGCCCCGGGGCCGAATTCGGGAGGTGTTGTCTCGATTGAGATCCGAGGCTCCGGCCTTCATCGTCTCCTGGCTCGTCCCCGGCCTGGCGTTCTTCACGATCTCGCAGTCGAAGCTCCCTCTTTACATCCTCCCGCTCTTCCCCGCGGCGGCCCTGGGGATCGCCGCGGTCCTGGAGCGCGACCTGAGCCAATCGGGCGCCTCGGGTCGGCTCTTCCTGCGCCTTTCGGTCCTCCTCCTGGGTCTCGCGGGGGGCGCAGCGATCC
>JBIOWS010000136.1:0-5523 GCA_044868745.1 Candidatus Polarisedimenticolia bacterium | reverse complement strand
ATCCGCCAGGACTACATCGTGATGGTCGGCGGCGCCCCGACCAGCCTCTCCTGGTCCCGGGAGATCGGCGCCGACGGCTACGGGGAAAACGCCACCGAAGCGGTCCGCGTGGCCAAGGATTTGATGGCCAGGAAGCGCGCGCCCGCGCCCCGCCCGGAGGAGGTGGTGCCGGTTCCGGTGCTGGGCGATCCCCCCGGTGCCGGGGGTCCGCCGGGCGCCGTGGCGGAGTCCGTCGCAGAGTAGGAGGCGGACCGAGCCCCGCCTCCCCGGAGGATCCGTTGTCGACCCCGATCGCCGCCTCGTTCACGGTCCCGGCCCCAGTCCGGCGCTTCCTCCGCTCCCGCCCCCGGCTGGCCCGCGCCTTGGAACTGCTGGTCCTGCCGATCGAGGCGGCGAGCAAGAAGGTGATCTTCGGATGCAAGATGTGCGGCCAGTGCACGCTTCACGAGACCGGCCTGGTCTGCCCGATGGGCTGCCCCAAATCGCTCCGCAACGGACCCTGCGGAGGGGTGCGCATGAACGGCCATTGCGAGGTCGATCCCGGCATGATGTGCGTCTGGATCAGGGCGGAGCGCCGCTCCCGCTGGCTGCCGTGGCGCGGTTCGATCCTGCGCATCCAGCCGGCGCTCGACTGGAGTCTCAAGGGAACCTCCGCATGGGTCAACCTCCTGCGGGGGACGCACGACAGGAAGATGCCGTGAGACCCCCCTCGCCCGCCTTCCGACTCGAGCAGGCGCTCGCCTGCGGCCGTCCGGTCCTCACGTGCGAGATCGGCGCCGGCGACAGCGCCGATCCCGAGGACCTGCTGCGCCGCGCGCGGCTGGTGCGCGATCACGTCGATGCGGTCAATGTGCCGGACAACACCGCCGGGATGGTCCACATGTCGCCTCTGGCGGCCTGTGCGCTCCTGGCCAGGGAGGGGATCGACCCGGTGATGCACCTGACCTGCCGCGACCGGAACCGCCTGGCGCTGCAGAGCGACCTCCTCGGGGCGGCGGCGCTCGGAGTGCGGAACGTCCTGTGCCTCACCGGCGATTACCTGCACCAGGGGGATCACCCGCAGGCCCGGCCGGTGTTCGACATCGACTCGCTGCAGCTCCTCGGCCTGGTCGGCCGGATGACACGCGAGGGACGCTATCTGAGCGGCCGCGAGATGAAGCCGGCCCCCGTCCTGTTCCCGGGAGCTTCCGAGAACCCGTTCGCTCCGCCCTACGATTTCCGCCCGCTGCGCCTCATCAAGAAGATCGAAGCCGGCGCGCGCTTCATCCAGACCCAGATCACCTACAACGTCCCGCGCTTCGCAGCCTTCATGACGCGCGTGCGGGACCTCGGGATCGACCGCCGCGTGCCGATCCTGGCCGGCGTCGCCCCCGTTCGTTCGAGCCGGGCCGCCCGGCACATGCGGGACCGCGTCCCCGGAATGGAAGTCCCGGACGAGGTCATCCGCCGGCTGGACCAGGCCGGTGCGGAGCGCTCCCGCAGGGAGGAAGAAGGGATCCGCATCTGCGTCGAGGTGATCGAACGCCTGCGCGAGATCCCGGGGCTGGCGGGTCTCCACCTGATGCCGATCCACTGGGAGGAGGCGGTCGGCGAGATCGCGCGGCGGGCGCGTCTGCTCCCGGCGCGGGCCGGGAGCCCTGCGGCGGTCGCCAGGGTCGCGGCGGCAGGGGGTGCGGAGCCCTCCCTTCTCCACGATACGCGGGGGCACAGCGCATGAAGACCGTCGTCTCATCCGCCACCAGGACCGTCGTCATCGGACCCGAGGAGCCGTTCGTGATCATCGGCGAGCGAATCAACCCGACCAACCGGAAGAAGCTGGCGGAGGAGCTGCGACGCTACGATTTCTCGCGCGTGCGCGCCGAGGCTTCCGCGCAGGTGCAGGCGGGGGCGAGGATGCTGGACGTGAATACCGGCATCCCGGGAGCGGATGAGCCCGGCATGCTGAAGGGGGCCGTCCAGGCGATGATGGAGACGGTGGACGCGCCGATCGCGATCGATTCCTCCACGCCCGAGGCGCTCGAGGCGGCCCTCCCCGCCTATCGGGGCAAGGCCCTGGTCAACTCGGTGACGGGCGAGGAGGAGAGTCTGGAGCGCTTGCTGCCGCTGGTGAAGCGATACGGAGCGGCGGTCATCGGCATCGCCAACGACGAGGCCGGGATCAGCAACGACCCGGAGGTCAGGCTGGCGGTCGCCCGCAAGATCGTGCGCAGGGCCTCCGACCACGGCATCCCCCCGGAGGACGTGATCATCGATCCTCTGTGCATGCCGATCGGCGCCAATCACGAGTTCGGGAAGATCACCTTCGAGACGATGCGTCTCATCCGGCGCGAGCTCGGCGTCAACATGTCGGTCGGCGCCGGGAACGTGTCGTTCGGGCTGCCGGATCGCCCGCCCCTCACGGCCGGCTTCCTGCTGCTGGGAATGCAGGCCGGTCTGACCGCCGCGATCACCAATCCCCTGGAGCCCGAGATCTACAAGCTCGTCCTGGCCGGCGACCTGCTGCTGGGCCGCGATCCCTTCGGCAAGAGCTGGAACCAGCATTACCGCAGGATGGCGGCCGCCAGGAGGCAGGAGCGGCCGGCCACGGTCGCGAGCGCGGCACCGGGGCCGCCCGTGCATGGAAGCTGACAGGCGCACATTCGGCGGCGGCATGGATTCCACCACCACCCGGACCGAGAAGCTCAAGGTGACCTTCCTCCCGAAGGCGGTCTCGACCCGTGTCCCATCCGGGACCACCCTGTTCCACGCGGCCGCCTGGACCGGCCAGCCGATCGAGTCGACCTGCGGCGGCCGCGGGACCTGCGGCAAATGCCGCGTGCAGATCCTCCAGGGAACCGACGCGGTCACCCCAGCCGACCTGCAGCACCTGAGCTCGGAGGAGATCGCGCAGGGCTGGCGCCTCTCCTGCCAGGCGGAGGTGCATGGCGAGATGGTGGTCCAGGTGCCCAGGCTTCTCAGCACGCCCAAGACGGCGATGTTCGGCGTCGGTCGACAGGTCCTGCTCGACCCGAACGTGCACAAGGTGAGGCTGAAGCTGACGGAGCCGGACCTGCACGATCAGCGCTCCGACTACCGGCGCCTCCAGGACGCTCTCCGGGCGGAGGGGTTCGCGATGCGCTCCGAGCTGCAGGTCCTGCGGACCCTGCCGAAAACACTGCGCGACGCCGAATTCGACGTCACGGCCGTCCTGTGCGGTGAGACCCTGCTCGCTGTGGAGCCCGGGGACACCACCGGCGCATGCTACGGCGTCGCCTTCGACCTCGGCACCACCACGATCGTCGGCACCCTGATGAACCTGAACAGCGGCGAGGCCATGGGCGTCGCCTCGACGCTCAACGCCCAGGCGATCCACGGCGGCGATGTCCTGTCGCGCATCTCGCACACCATGGCGCGCAGGGAGGGGATCGACGAGCTGCAGCGGATGGCCACCTTCACCATCAACGGCATCCTCGAGAGGCTGGTGGCCGAGACCGGCATCCGGCGGGAGACGATCTACGAGATCACGGTGGCGGGCAACGTCACCATGATGCACCTCCTGACCGGCATCGACCCGGAGCCGATCTCCGTGACCCCCTTCGTCCCCGCCTTTGCGCACGGCCTGGATCTCCGGGCGGCCGACCTGGATCTCACCATCCACCCCGCCGGCCGGGCTTACCTGTTCCCCGCCGTCGGCGCGTACGTCGGCGGGGACATCGTCGCCGGCCTCCTGGCCACCGCCCTGCCGCGCGGCGACCGCCTGCGCCTGTTCGTGGACGTAGGGACCAACGGGGAGATCGCGCTCGGCAGCGAGCAGCGCACGCTCACCACCGCCGCTCCCGCCGGCCCGGCCTTCGAAGGGGCGGAGATCTCCTGCGGGATGCGCGCCACGACCGGCGCCATCGAAGGGGTGCAGATCACCGAAAACACCGTCGTGCTGCAGACGATCGGCGACTCCCCGCCCGTCGGATTGTGCGGCTCGGGGCTGATCGACGCGGTGGCGCAGCTCTACCGACGGGGATTGATGGACGCCACCGGGCGTCTGCGCTCGGCCGAGGAAGTCGGCGCCTCACTGCCCGGATCCCTGAGGTCGCGGCTGCTCACCGTGGACGGGGTGCGCGCCTTCGTCCTCGCCACGCCGGAAGAGACCGGCGGCAGGCAGGTGCTCTTCACGCAGAAGGACGTGCGCCAGCTCCAGTTCGCCAAGGGATCGATCGCCGCGGGGATCGGCATTCTGATGAAGGAGATGGGTGTGGTGCCCGCCGATCTGGACGAGGTTCTCCTGGCGGGGGCGTTCGGATCGTACATTCACCCCGACGCCGCACGCATGATCGGGCTCGTCCCGGCCGTGGAGGTGAAGCGCATCCGCGCCGTGGGCAACGCCGCCGGCGAAGGCGCCAAGATCGCCCTGCTCTCCTATCGCGAGCGCGAGGCGGCCGAGGCGATTCCGGCGCGCGTCGAGTACATCGAACTCTCCGGTCGCGAGGACTTCAACGACACCTTCATGTCGGTTCTGGGATTCCCCGCGCTCGACGGCCTCCCCTGAGGCGCGGCGCGCGGCGACTCCGCTCTCTCAGTAGCGCGGGAAGCCTCTCTGCTGCAGACCGATCTCCAGGACATGACAGTCCTCGTAGATGAGAGGCACGGTCAGGCGCCGCCGACCGGGGCCGTGCACGACTCTCAAACTTGCCGGCCCGCCCCGCCCCGAGAGGCGCTCCCAGCGGACCACCGCCGCCCAGGCGACCTCGCGGCCGCCGAGCGGTCCCTTCAGGGAGAAGCCGCGGTCGTCCAGGACCAGGCGGGCCAGGCAGTAGCGCGCGGCGAAATAGGCGCACCCACAGCCCGAGGCCAGGCACACCAAGGGGGCCGCGGTCAGCGCCCAGGACGGGGCAGGATCAATGCCGGCGCGCGCCAGGCCACCCGTGCCGAGGACGAGGAGCACGCCGGCCCCGAGACCGAACAGCAGGCGCCAGACCGGCCGGCAGCGAAGGACGAGCGGAGGG
Source organism: Candidatus Polarisedimenticolia bacterium (assembly GCA_044868745.1). Lineage (GTDB taxonomy): Bacteria > Acidobacteriota > Polarisedimenticolia > Gp22-AA2 > Gp22-AA2 > JBIOWS01. The sequence continues at coordinate 544 of JBIOWS010000136.1, read as the reverse complement.
AGGGAGGGCTCCTCCACCGGGATGCGGCCCGGACGGCCCCTCACACCGGCTGCCGGACCAGCTCCCGGCAAGGCGCGAGGACCTCGCCGATCGTCCGCTGCAGCCCGTGCTCGAGGACGGCCCCGGCGGCGTTGGTATGCCCGCCCCCCCCGAAGCGCGCCGCCAACCGGTTGACGTCGAGGTCCCCCTTGCTGCGGAACGACAGCTTGGTGCGCCCTTCCGGAAGCTCCTTGAACAGGACGGCGAGCTTGACGCCGAGAATCGTCAGGAGCTCGTTGATCACCTCCGAGGTGTCCTCGGTCTCCGCCTGACAGGCGGTGATCTGCTCATGCGTGAGCGCCATCCAGGCAAGGGCCCCCCCCTCCTCCACCCTGAGCCCCGCGAGCGCGGTCCCCTGCAGCCTCAGGAGGGCGGGGCTGTTGCGCTCGAAGACCTCCTGGTAGACGCGCGGCGGACTGACGCCGGCCGCCAGCATCTCGGAGGCCGCCTCGTGGCAGCGCGGAGAGGTCTTGGAGAAGCGGAAATACCCGGTGTCGGTCACGAG
>JBIOWS010000135.1:0-3089 GCA_044868745.1 Candidatus Polarisedimenticolia bacterium | reverse complement strand
ATAAAGGAATTCAAGCAGCAGGCACGGAGTGAGACCGATGTCGCCAGGCATCGGAGGCTGGTGAACGACGCTCGAGTGCGACAGACCGTAGATCAGGACCGGGATGGCGACCACGAATCCAGCGATCGGACCTGCCACGCCTATGTCGAAGAGAGCACGACGGTTCGTGATTGGGGCCCGAATCCTGATGAGGGCACCGAAGGTCCCGAAGAAGTGTGGCGCGGGAAGAAAGAACGGCAGCGAAGCGTCGATCCTGTAGATACGGCAGGCGATGTAGTGCCCCATCTCGTGGGCGCCGAGGATCAGGATCAAACCGAGGGAGTATGGGGCACCGAGGCTCCAGTACGTGGGGCTCAGGAGGATGTCCACGGCCGAGCGCCAACTAAGGTCGTCAACCGCCATCCGGGCGCCGCCGACCAGCGTTGAAAGGATCGTTCCGAGCAAGCAGGCGAGGTTGACGAGCGGATGGAGAGGCCGGCGGTGTGGATGCGGGGAGGCGGAGAGGGGGCGCCACCTTTCGCTCCCGGGCTGCGCCCATCCCTCCTGGATCCCTGGCTCGGGCCCCATCGCGCCGTTTATTCTATCCCGTGCAAGGATCGAGGCCGACTCGAAGCCGCTTACCTCAGATTTCTCAAGTTCTTCCCGGGCTTGAAGCGAATGGTTTTGCCCGGGGGGATGCGCACCTCGGTACCGGTCCGGGGGTTGCGGCCGATCCCCTTCTTGCGGGGTTTTACCTGGAACACGCCGAACCCGCGAAGTTCGATCCGCTCCCCGCGGCGCATCGACTCCTTCATCGCCTCGAGGATCGTCTCCACTGCCATAACCGCCTTGACGCGCGTAATATCGGCGGTTTTCGCCACATTATTGATAATATCTGTCTTGATCATCCCGCCGACCTCCCCTATGTGCCGGGAAAACGCGTAAGTTGCTGAAAGTATAGGCAGGTATACCCTGGGTGTCAAGCCGGTCCTCCAGCTCCTCATGATATATTCCGTTCCGTGATAAGGATTTGCAGCCGATCGCAGGAGATCGACTCGATGTCTCTCCCAATCGTCGTCATCATCGGGGCGCCAAACGTCGGGAAGTCCACTCTTTTCAACCGCATGCTCGGCAGGCGCAAGACGATCGTTTCGGACCAACCGGGAGTGACGCGCGACCGCATTGCCGCTCAGTGCGACCTCTTCGACAGGCAGGTGACTCTCGTCGATACCGGCGGGGTCGTTCCGGGAAGGGCCGAGGAATTGACTCGGCGCGTAAGGGCAGAAGCGCTCAAAGCCGTCGAGGAAGCCGACCTGATCCTTTTCGTGACGGACGCCCGGGCCGGCCTGACCACGATCGATCTCGAGGTCGCCAACCTCCTCAGATCCTCTTCGAAACCGATCGTCCCGGTGGCGAACAAGGTCGATGCCGCGAGACTGGAAGGCTTCGAGTTCGAACTCTACCGCCTCGGATTGGGCGAGGTCGTGCCTGTATCGGCCGAGCAGGGCAGGGGGCTTGATGAACTCGTGGAAAGGATCCGCCGGGTGCTTCCGGTCTCCATCGCCGATCAGGACCAGGAGGGAATCCCTCTGGCGATCGTCGGTCGGCCGAACGTGGGCAAGTCGTCCCTCTTCAACCGGATCGTCCGGCAGGATCGTGCTTTGGTCGCCCCCGATCCCGGGACGACGCGCGACCCCGTGGACATGGCGTTCACGCATTCCGGCGTCCTGTACCGGGTCATCGACACGGCGGGGATCAGGCGCCGGGCCCAGAGTGGAGACGATGTCGAGCGGGTCAGCGTTCTGAAGGCACGGCAGGCACTTGAGGGGGCCCAGATTGCGATCGCTGTTGTCGACGTCGTCGCCGGGGTGGAACATCAGGACCTGACGATTCTAGGGATTCTGATGGAGTCGCGGACGCCGACCGTGCTGGCGGTCAACAAGGTGGATCTTCTGGAAGCGAGGCCTGCGGCTCTCGCAGTGCGCATGCGGGAAATCCGCACCAGGCAGTTCATCGGCTGTCTCCCGGCGGTGCCAGTCTCGGCCCTCACAGGGCACGGGATCAACGAGCTCCTGGGGGCGCTCGATCGGGTGAGCCTGGAGAGTCGCAGGCGTTTCAGCACGGCCGATCTGAACCGGGCGCTTCGGAAGCTCGTGCTACAGAAAGCTCCGCCTACCGTCAGTGGACGGGAAGTCCGTCTCTACTACCTGACTCAGACGGGAGCATCGCCGCCGACCTTCCTCGTGTTCACGAACGGACGCCGTGTCGGCCTCTCCTATCGTCGATTCCTGGAGACTCGCCTGCGGTCGCAGCTTGGCCTCGACTCGACACCGATCCGCCTACGCTTCAGACGGAGCCCGGCGCCGCGTTGACGTACCCCGGTGCGGATGCTATATTCGCCGCCCCTGCGGAAGTGCCCGCCCTTCCGGAGATTCGAATGGTCCTGTTCAATTACTCCACACGTGAGTTAACGGCCAAGATCGTCTATTACGGGCCGGGTCTGTGCGGGAAAACGACTAACCTCCAGTACACCTATGACACGATGCCCGACAGCGTCAAGAAGGGCAAGATGCTATCTCTCGCCACAAAGACGGACCGGACGCTATTTTTCGATTTCCTACCGTTGGAGCTCGGGAAAATCCGCGGCATGAAGACGCGCGTCCAACTCTATACGGTCCCCGGGCAAGTCTTCTACAACTCCACCCGCAAACTGGTGCTCAAAGGCGCGGACGGCGTCGTCTTTGTGGCCGATTCGCAGGCGAAGATGCTCGAGGCGAACGTGGAGAGCTACAAGAACCTCGATGACAACCTGCGGGAAATGGGGATGCGCATCGAGGATATCCCGCTTGTCATGCAGTTCAACAAGAGGGATCTGCCGAACCTTGCCTCGATCGAGGAGATGAACACGCAGATCAACCGCCATAACGCCCCCTTCTATGAAGCGGTCGCGACCAGCGGGATCGGCGTGGAGGACACGCTGAAGGCGATCACCAAGCTGGTCCTCAACAAGCTGGCTGCCAAGTACAGGCTCGAGGGCGCCTCCCTCCCCGGTGAGCCCTCGGCCCCGGAAGCCGAGCTCGAAGCGGCACTAACGCGCAGGGAGCCCACGG
>JBIOWS010000134.1:0-8377 GCA_044868745.1 Candidatus Polarisedimenticolia bacterium | reverse complement strand
GAGTTCGAAGTGATGCCCCACGACTTGCCGCCGCCACCAGTGGCCAGGATGACAGCCCGGGCCTTGAAGAGGATGAAGCGGCCCGTGTCCCGCCAGTACGCCAACATCCCTGCAACACGCTCCTGGTCCAGGAGCAGCTCCAGCCCGGTGCATTCCATGTACACCTGGAAGCCCTGGTGGACCCCGAAATCCTGCAGAGTGCGGATCATCTCGAGGCCGGTGCGATCGCCGACGTGGGCCAGCCGCGCGTAGCGATGTCCGCCGAAGTCTCTCTGTAATATTCGGCCGTCCTTCGTGCGATCGAACAGCGCGCCCCAGCGCTCCAGCTCGCGCACGCGGTCGGGCGCCTCCCTGGCATGCAGCTCTGCCATGCGCCACTGATTCAGGAACTTGCCGCCCCGCATGGTGTCCCGGAAATGGATCTTCCAGTTGTCCCGGGGATCCACGTTCCCCAGGGCCGCGGCCACCCCTCCTTCCGCCATGACCGTGTGCGCCTTCCCCAGCAGAGACTTGCACACCAGGCCGGTGCTCGCACCCTGGGCCGAGCACTCGATGGCGGCCCGCAGCCCCGCCCCGCCGGCGCCAACCACCAGGACGTCGTGCTCACGGGTCTGCAGGTCGGACAGGTCCATGCCGTCTACCCCCAGGTGCTGAAGTCCTTGATGAAGCCCATGGAGACCAAGCGGACGTAGAGATCGGTGAAGGCAACCCAGAACAGGCTCAGCCAGGCCCACTCCATGTGCCGGGCGTTGAGAAATGAGACCCTCTTCCAGAGGCCGTAGCGAAATCCGCTGGCGCGGTCGCAGGAGAAGCAGTCGAGCCGTCCCCCCACCAGGTGACGCAGGGAATGGCATCCGAGGGTGTAGGCGGCGAGCAGAGTCGGATTGAGCAGCAGGATGATGCTTCCGACACCGACGCCGGGCCTTCCCTGCCGGAAGAACGACCTGATGGCGTCGTCGTAAAGAATGACGATGAAGGCCAGGGCGAAGTAGAGCGCGTAACGATGCAGATTCTGGAACAGGAGGAGGCGGGTTTCACCCCGGTACCGATCACGCGGCATGGAACCGACGGCGCAGGCAGGAGGCGTGACGAAGAAGGACCGGTAATAGGCCTTGCGATAGTAGTAGCAGGTGGCGCGGAACGACCCGGGGAAAATCAGGATGAGTAAGGCCGGCGACGCCGGCAGCGACCCGGGCCACCAGGACGGCCACTCGCCGAACCAGGCGTGATCGAGGGGGGCGGATCCGGCCGCCTGTGGATTGACGAACAGCAACGGCGAATAGAACGGAGACAGGTACGACCCGTAGAAGTAATGAGTCCCCTGGAAGGCCGCCCAGGTGGCGTAGACGACGAAGGCGCCAAGACCCAGCAAGGTCAGCAGAGGAGCGACCCACCACCTGTCGTCCCGGAGAGTCGCCGCCACTCCTGCGTGCTGGCCGCCGCTCCGGATCGCCTGCTCCATCGGTCCCCTTTCGTTCCGGTCGTCGGTGACGGGCCGGCATTCTAACCGCTCCTTGGCGATGAGAGCAACGCCAGACTCGAAGATCGGCTCGCCCGGTTGCGCCGCGCCTCGGGAGGACCCATCTTCCACCTCGCAACCGGCGGTGATATACTGCCGGTTCTACGGCGGTGCACCCGGACCAGGTCGATGCCGGTCCGGTCGAGCCTACCGTGGGCGCCCTGCCGGGATGGCCGGTCCGAAGGCGGATGGCCAGAATCCCGCGGGCAGAGGCGCGAGGAGATCCAGTCATCCATGTCAAAATCGATGCTGGTCAACGTGACCGCGGAAGAGGAAAACCGCGTCGCGATCGTCGACAATGGTGTCCTCGACGTCTTCGAAATAGAAACCCTCAGCCGGGAGCACCTTAAAGGGAATATCTTCAAGGTCACCGTCGAGGGGATCAACCCCGCCCTCGAAGCGGCTTTTGTCAACTACGGCGGAGAACGGGCGGGGTTCCTGCCTCTGGATGAGGTGAACTTCAAGCTTTATCCGAGCCGGGACGGCGGCGGCGGAAAGGGCCGGGGCGCGCGCATCAGCCGCCACCTGGAGAAGGGGATGGAGTTCCTCGTCCAGGTGATCCGCGACTCCTTCGCCAACAAACCCCCCACCATGAGCACCTATTACTCGCTGCCGGGGCGCTACCTGGTCCTGATGCCCGGAGCGGATGCCGGCGGAATCTCGCGCAAGATCGAAGACGCGGAGCACCGTGATCGTCTGCGCAAGATCCTGGACGGGCTCACCATCCCTCCGGGGTTCGGCGTCATCGTCCGCACGGCCGGAATGGAGACATCGCAGAAGGAGCTGCAAGCCGACCTCGAGTCGCTCCTCGAGCTCTGGCGGACCATCGAAAACGCCAGTCATCAGGTGAAAGCCCCCGCCCTGGTCTTCCAGGAGCGCGACCTGGTGATCCGCACGATTCGCGACTATTTCACGTCGGACATCGAAGAGGTGCTGATCGACGACGAGGCGGCGTTCCGGCGTGCCAGGAAGTTCTTCGAGGCCCACATGCAGGACCAAGCCGACCGGGTGAAGTTGTACACCGGCGACAAGCCAATCTTCACCAAGCACAACCTCGAGGACCAGATCGAGAGGATCTACAAGCGGGTGGTGCAGCTCAAGTCGGGCGGCACCATCTCCATCGACCAGACCGAGGCCCTGACCGCCGTGGACGTCAACTCGGCCCGCTCGGTCCGCTCAGCCAACAGCGAGGACACCGCGGTCCGCACCAATCTCGAGGCGGCCGAGGAGGTGGCGCGCCAGCTGCGTCTGCGGGACATCGGCGGTCTGATCGTGATCGATTTCATCGACATGGAATCACCCAAGCACATCCGGCAGGTCGAGCGCGTCTTTGCCGAGGCGATGTCGCGCGACAAGGCGCGTTACGACATGACCCGCATCAGCAAGCTGGGGCTCATGGAGATCTCGCGTCAGAGGATCAAATCGTCCAAGGCCTCTTCTTCGTTCATGGAATGCCCAACCTGCTCGGGGGACGGAACCATCCGCACGCCCGAGGCGGCAGCGCGCGCCGCGTTCCGCAAGATCCAGGCCCGCGTCGTGCGCGGCGACATCAGCGGTGTCAGGGTCTTCCTGCCGCCCGAGGTCGCTCTCTATCTCCTGAATCAAAAGCGGGACGACGTGGCCCGCCTCGAGACGCGCCACAAGGTCCAGGTGGAGGTCGTCCCGGAGGAGCAGCTGAAGGCGAGCCAGTTCGAGATCGAGGAGATCCGTCGGGAAGAGGCCGAGGTCGCGCCGATCGTCACCGCCGACACCATCGATCAGGCGATCGCCTCGGCGACGCTCGCCCCCACCGTCCGATCGCCGGAACCCCAGGAGTCACCGCAGGCTCGAGAGGTCCCGGTGGAGAGAGCGGTGGAAGGAGCGACGAGTCAGCCACGGAGCCGCAGGCGGCGCCGCCGACGCCGGGGCAAGGGCACCGAGGCCGTCCCGATCCAGGAGAGCGCGGTTGTGGCGAGAGAGCCGCGTCCATCGTCCGGAGAGACCGAGCCGCCGGTCTTCTCCGAGGGTCCCGGGGGCGAGAGCGTTGCCGCCGCGGCGGTTGCCGTTCCCGGGAGTGCATCGCCGGACCGGGCGTTGCCCCGCGTGGCCGACCTCCCTGTCGAGGCGGCGCACCCGGCCAGGCGCCGGCGCCGCCGGCGGCGCCGCCGGGGCCGTGGCGGAAGAGAAGGCCGTCCGCTGCCGGCGCCGCCCGGGGGGAACGGATCCCCCCTCGAACCCAGGGGCCAGCCCCCTTCGGCCGCCTGGATGGGCGTCCCTCCCTCTCCGCCATCCTCGAGCGGCGGCCCGGCGAACCAAGTGACCGCTTTCGACTCCGTGACGACCGACCGTCCAGGGGCCGGCACGCCGCCTCCGGACCAGGCAGCAGAGACGGCGGAGCGGAAGCCGAAGCGCCGGTGGTGGCGCCGGCCGTTCAGAGGCTGACCCCTTCCGTGGCGATGCACCTGTATCATTTCGAAGCCTGCCCCTATTGCGAGAAGGTTCGGCTGTCATTGAAGCGTATGGGTCTGAATTACGACAGCCAGGTCATCGACCCGCAGGACCGGCGCGAGGTGGAGCGGGTCTCGGGGCAGAGACTCGTCCCGGTTCTTTGCGACGAGGACCGGGTCATCCCCGATTCCACACGCATCCTGCGCTACGTCGTGGCGCGCTATGGCGAGCGGGGGATCCTGCCATCGGGCGCGGCGGATCAGGCGCTGGGCTGGATCGTGGAGGATTACGCCGACGAGGTCCTCGGGCCGCTGCTCTACTCCATTCTGGAAGGTAAGTCGCCCGCCGGCGCTCTGCTCAGCTCGAAGGATCGCAAGGAGCTTGAAAAGCACCTTGAGACGCAGTTCCGAAATCTCGAGCAGCTTCTTTCCGAGAGACGCCACTTTTTCGGCGAGACGCCGGGCCTGGCCGACATCTCGGTGTTCGCGTTCCTGAGCCGGCTCGTCCGGCAGGGAGGGCACGAGATCTCGGCAGGGTTCCCGCACCTCAAGGCCTGGTACGCGCGCATGGAGACGGGCTAAGGGTCGATGGTCACCCGAATCAGGCGGCCAGCAGCACTTGGAAGAACGTCTCGATCTCGTCGATGAATTGAGACACCGACGTCAGGCTGTTGATCTTCTGGCGGAGCGCCCTGCCGTTTGGAAGACCGTGGGTGTACCAGCCGGTGAAGGTCTTGATCTTGTGCAGGGCGAAGCGCTCATCCTCGCGATCCCGCAGCAGCGTGAAGTGGTAAAGGATGAGGTCCCGTCTCTCGTCGACCGTCGGCTCGCGCGGCGGGCCCCCCTCCCGGGCGGCGGCGATCTGCCGGAAGATCCAGGGGTTCTTGATGGCGGAGCGTCCGATCATCACGGCGTCGCAGCCGGTCGCCCGCCACAGCGCCAGCGCGTCCTCGGGCGTCTCGACGTCGCCGTTGCCGCTCACGGGGATTGAAAGGTTTTCCTTCAGGATGCGGATCCGCTCCCAGTCGGCCCTGCCGCTGAACATCTGCCGGGCGGTGCGGCCGTGCAGGGCGACCGCGTCCGCCCCTTCCCCCTCGCAGATCCTTCCCAGCTCGAGATAGTTCGCACGCGCCTCGTCCAGGCCGACGCGGAACTTCACTGTGAGCGGGATCGTCACTCGCCGCCTCACGGCTTGAACGATGTCGCGTGCCAGACCGAGGTCCCCCATCAGCGCGGCCCCGGCACACCCCTTGAGAACCTTGTTGGCCGGGCAGCCCATGTTGATGTCCACCACGTCGGCCCCGATCGCCTGCACGAAGCCGGCCGCCTCGGCCATCCGCACGGGATGGCTGCCATAGATTTGGATCGCCAGCGGACGCTCCTCCTCGGAGAACTCCATCATGTGGCGGGTCCGCTCGTTTCCACGGACGAGCGCCTCGGACGAGATGAACTCCATCGTGACCAGACCCACCCCGCCGATCCGCTTCAGGATCAGCCTGAAGTACTGGTCGGTGATCCCGGCCATGGGGGCCAGGATGAGAGGCTGCTCGAGCGCCACGCGGCCGATGCGCATCATGCCGAAGGACATTTTCTCATGGGGAGGCGTGCAGAACCCGCCCAAAATGACGAGCGCCCCGTCCCGACTGCGGGAGGGGCGCTCTTCGCCTTTGTCTATGCTGTCAGGTTACTGTGGCTCGTCGGGACTCGCATGCCCGGGAGGTGGGAGGATCTTGCAGGCATGTGAACAGGTGCTGGCGAACTCGCACAGCGCGGGCGAGGGATCGCAGCCGAAGGCGGCTTTGCAGCACTCGACGCAGTTCCCTCGAGTCTTCACATCGAAGCACTCCGTCGGTATAGCCTCGGGGCTCACCGAGGCGGCGCTGGCGGAGGGGCCGACCGCCAACAGGAGCTGGTCGGTCCTGCCGACCGTGAGCGCCTTGGAAGGAGTGTTGGTCGTGACGCGCAGTCCCAGGTCGGTGAGGATCCTGGCTGCCTGTCCCTCGGTTACTCTGGACGCGAGATCGGCCTCGACCTTCGCTCCCATGGTCTTCAGCGAGCTCACGGCCGCCTTCGGGTCGGCCGGAACCTTGCCGAGGGCCCTCGACACCTTCATCGCGAACTCGCCCAAGGTGATGGGCGAAGACTTCGGGCTGGTACTGCCTGCCGCGAAGACAGCTACGGTGAGCGCCACGCTGACGGCGATCGCCAGGAAAGGCTTCCTCATCATTGGGCTCCTCCCCCTCAGGTTGTGCAAGTTCCAATCCTTAATGAGATCAGGTCGAACCGCCGGTCTCGGATTTATAGCGATTGGCCCGCAAAATCTACAGCGAAAGCGGTGGAGCGTCAAGCGGGATTTGCAACGTGTTCCCGTGCAATCGGCCTCTCTGGCCCTCTCCCGACCGCCGACAGGCGAAAGTCTTCCCGGTAATGCTTTGTCATCGCCAATATTGGAGCGGCATCATGCCCCACACGCTCCTAAGGGAGAGGTTCGGAGGGGCTCGGTTTGTTGATCGCGAAACACTCTTTGGCGCAGGTATTGGCAGCTCCGCCTGCCGCCTTGCAGCAGTCGACGCACTCTCCGTGCGTCCGCAATGACACGCAGTCATCCCTGGAAGTCAATGAGACCTCTGATGTTACGAACCGGCCGCTGGCCGCCTCGGTGCGCAGCGCGCCGGCTGCGATGAGCAGCAGCGTCCGGATTCTCCCGGGGGCGATCAGCCTTGCCGGCGCCGAGGTGGTCACGTCGGCTCCGACCAGCCTCAGGAGGGCCGCGGCCTCCCCCTCGGTGAGCGCCGCGCCGGTTTTCCCCCGGACCGCGTCGCTGACGCGGCTGGCGAGCTGAGATCCCGCCCCCCCCGAAACGCCCCCCACCTTGAGCAAGGAACTCGCCAGATCGCCGATGGTCGGCTGCCGTCCGCAGCCGGCGCGGCTTTCGACGGCAAGCGTGCCGACGGTCCCAGCCAGGGCGACGATCGCGGCAATTGATGAAGCCCGATACACGATGCTCAGTGTGCGCATACCCTCCTCTCCAGGGATGATCGACGCGCCTTCATTTACGGCCATGCCGCAAGAATGTCAACGCATTTTGTCCTTCAGACGTCATTCCTCGCCTGCCATGTGCAGCGAAAGTGCTTGACAACCGGCCTGTTGGACGTAATTAAAGCGCGGACCGCTCAAGTCATCGTCAGTCGCACCTCGGTGCGGGAGACTCGCTTGACCAATGCGCCTGGAGGGAGGCGTGGAGGTTACGGTTGGAGGAGCCCGGACCGTAGGCCTTATCCCGTGATCGCTCCCGCACCGGACGCGGGGTGTCGCGCCGCCGATGCGATCTGAAACTTCCCCCCGTGCTCTGAGCCTGGCCGCCAGCGCCGCGGCGCTCCTCGCCCTGGCCATCGTCGCCCATCTTGCCCTCGCCTCCGGCACGATCACGGTCTACGTGGACGACAACAGCACCTGTACCACGGGGTGCGGCAGCCAGGCCGCCCCCTACAAGACGATCACCGCCGCCGAGGCCGATGCCGATGCCCAGGTCGTCGGCGGCACAGTGAGCGGCGCGACGATCCAGGTCGCGGCGGGGTACTACCCGGAGCGTGTCTTTATCCATCCCCACATCCACGTCGTCTGCGACGGCCCTTCGACCACGACGATTGACGCCACGGGAAAGGGCAACAGCGCCGTCATCCTCGCACTGGGACCGAGCCCCCCGCACGTCCCTCCCAGGACGGACTTCTCCATCAGTGGATGCAAGATCACCGGCGGCAGCGGCAATAACCAGGTCGGATCGGGAAGGATTTCCGGCGGAGGTGTTTTCGTGTTCGCCGACCCGGGCGCCGTGGCGGTGGTCAGCAACAACTTGATTACCGGCAACGTCCTCTCGGGGCCACAGAGAGACTGGTTCGGTGCCGGTGTCTACGTCGCTTACGGCGATGCGACCATCTCGGGGAATACGATACGCGGGAACGTCAGCGCGCCGCCCCCGGCCGGCGGTTCGTCGGACGCGTTCGGGATCGGCGGCGGGATCGTCGTCACCGGGCCGACTCTGGACCTGAGGTCCACCCACGTGCGCATCGAGGCGAACTTGGTCACCGAGAATCTGGCGAACGCCGAGGTCGGCAAAGGGGGCGGGATCCGGGTGGACGGCAGCCCGGGAACCATCGTCAGTCGGAACATCATCATCGGCAACCGCTCCTCGTTCGGAGGCGGAGGGCTGGAGGTCTACGGGACCACCGACGTCTCGGACAATCTCATCTACGGCAACTCGTCCGGGATCTACGGGGGCGGGATCAACACCTACGAGGCGATCGCCCAGATCACGAACAACACGATTTTCGGCAACTGCCTCACCGAAACAAACCCCCCTCAAGGTTCGTCGTACGCGAACTACGGCGGGGGTGTGTCCACGGACGCGCTGTTCACGCAGTCGGGGAACGTC
>JBIOWS010000133.1:0-2197 GCA_044868745.1 Candidatus Polarisedimenticolia bacterium | reverse complement strand
GCCGGGGTGACGGAGAGGAGCGCCGCGCCGTTGCCGTTCAGGACCGACAGCACGCGGCGCAGATCCTGCTGCGACTCGACGCGCACCAGGATTTCCTCCTGGCGGCGCGACACGACGCGGCCGCACGGCAGGGCCTCCTCCCGCACACCCCGCAGCGCCACCTCCCAGAACGGCACCTCCCGGGCCAGGAGGTCGTCGATCGCGCCGACCGCCTTCAAGCTGCCGCGCGCCAGGATGCCGACCCGGTCACAGATCAGCTCCGTGTCGGACAGGATGTGCGTGGAGAAAAAGATCGTCCGGCCGCGCGCCTTCAGGTCGAGGATGATGTCGCGCACATCCCGCCGACCGATCGGATCGAGGCCCGACATCGGTTCGTCGAGGATCACCAGGTCGGGATCGTTGACGAGCGCCTGGGCCAAGCCGATGCGCTGCAGCATCCCCTTCGAGTAGTGGCGGAGCTGCCGATCGCCACGGTTCCCCAGGCCGACCCGGTCCAGGAGGCCTGCGACGCGTCGCCGGCGCTCGGCCGGCGCCAGCCCGAACAGGCGGGCATGGAAATCGAGGAACTCCGCACCGGTCAGATAATCGTAGAAATAAGGATTCTCGGGAAGAAAGCCGATCCGTCGGCGGAGGGCGACCCTGCCGGCAGCCTCCTCGAAGATCCTGACCGAGCCGGAATCGGGGAAGACCAAGCCCAGGGCGAGCTTGATCGTCGTGGTCTTGCCGGCGCCATTCGTGCCGATGAACCCGAAGATCTCCCCTTCCCGGACGGACAGCGACAGGTCGCGCAGGATCCAATACTTGCGCAGCGACAGGTGCGTCCGGTAGCTCTTCGAAACGCCGGTCAGTTCGAAAACGGCCATTCCGGATTCAATATAGCCTGCTCGGCGCGCCTGTCAAGTTAAGTGCTCTCAATGATTTAACGGATCTTCCCTGGGACGCGATTCTGTTCTCCCCATCATCTTATTATTGTCTGCATCGCCGGGCCGGAGACCGGCCTCCGCCAGCAGGCGGAGGTAGAGCGACTCCTGCGCGCGCACCATGGCGTCGATGTCGAATTCCTTGAGACAGTCCCTGGCGCGCTCCGTGACCGCCCTTCCCTCTCCCGGATCCCGGAGAACCCGCGCCACCCTGGATGCGAGCCCCTCCACGTCGCCTGGCTGGCAGACGAAGCCGGTAACCCCCTCTACCAGGAGGTCGGCCGTTCCGTCGACGCTGGTCGCCACGATCGGTACGCCGGCCGCGATCGCCTCGGGGATGACCCTCGGCAACCCCTCCCACAGGGAGGTCAGGACCAGAACATCGAGCGCCGCCATGATGCGAGGGACGTCGCGCCGCCAGCCGAGGAGGTGCAGTCGACCCTGCAGGCCGAGAGCCTCCGCGCGCGCCTGCACTGCGGAGCGCAGATCCCCGTCCCCCGCGACGACGAATACCGCCTCGGGGACATCCGCCGCGACGCGTGCGGCCACGTCCACGAAGGTGAGCGGCGATTTCTGGGGCTTCAGGCAGGCGACCATCCCGACCAGCCGGGCACGGTCCGGGAGGCCCAGCTCCCGGCGCAGGCCCCGCCCGTTGCGCAGCGCAGGATCGCGCGCCGCCCGCTCGAACTCGGTGATGCGCACGCCGCTGCGGATGAGCGCGACTCGATCGGGCCTGAAGATCCCGAGCCGGATCCCGCTGTCCAGGTTGGCGCGCGAGACGGCGATGAAGCGCGTGGTGAGCGACGCGACCGCCCTCTCCAGGGAGACCAGGAGGGCGCGCAGGGGCCAGGGCTGTCCATCGTGGAAACCGAATCCGTGGATCGTGTGGACGACGATCGGCACGCCCGCCAGACGCGCCGCCAGGCGCCCCAGGATACCGGCCTTCGAGGAGTGGGTATGGACGATGTGCGGCCGCCCCCTCTTGAAGATTCGCGCCAGCTGCAGGCAGGCCAGAAGATCCAGATGCGGCCGGATCGGCCGGACGAGGAAGGGCGCGAACGTCAGCGAGACTCCGCCGAGACGCCTGGCATCGTCGTCCAGGATCCCTCCGGGCCCGCAGACTAGGCCGGCGCGAAACGGGTCGTGCAGGTGGGACGCAGTGTAGAGGGTGTTCTCCTGCGCGCCGCCGAGGTCCAGCCGGGTGATCACATGACAGACACGCACCGCCGCGTCGCTCACGCAGCCTCCCGCGCCCTCCGATCCTCCCGGCTGCGCAG
>JBIOWS010000132.1:0-2950 GCA_044868745.1 Candidatus Polarisedimenticolia bacterium | reverse complement strand
CGAGGCTGCACGGCGCCACCCTTCTGGAGGAGACGCGACGCGGATACGGCGCCGCCTGCCTCAAAGGGATCGACTACCTTCGTGTGAAGCGGCCGGACGTGGTGGTGTTCCTCGACGCGGACTTCAGCGACCACCCGGAGGAGATGCCGCTTCTCCTGGACCCGATCCGGCGGGGAGAGAGCGACCTGGTGATCGGCTCGAGGAGGCTCGGGCGCAGCGAGCCGGGGGCGATGCTCCCCCAGGCGATTCTGGGGAACTTTCTGGCAACCCGCCTCATCCGCTTGCTCTACGGCGGGCGCTTCACCGATCTCGGCCCGTTCCGGGCGATCCGCCTCTCCTCGCTCCTCGACCTGGGGATGCGCGACCGGGGCTTCGGCTGGACGGCGGAGATGCAGGTGAAGGCCGCGAAGCGCCGGCTGCGGACCACCGAGGTCCCGGTCTCCTACCGGCGTCGTGTCGGGGTCTCCAAGATCACCGGGACGTTCGCGGGAACCGCGCGGGCGGGGGCCAAGATCCTCTGGACCGTCTTCCGGAACCTCGCCTGAGCCTCGTCTTCCGGCGGGTCAGGAGCGGCGCGGCAGGCGGCCGCGCGCGATGGGGGTGACCTTTGCGTCCGCTCGTCCCGCAGCGGCGGTGTTCTTGACCGCGATCATCTCGGCCAGGATGCTGACGGCGATCTCCTCCGGGGTCTCCGCTCCGATCGGAAGCCCGATCGGTCCGCGCACCTCGGACAGGAGATCACGCGGTGTCCCCATCTCCGCCGCGCGCCTCAGGACAGTCGCCACCTTGCGGCGGCTGCCGATGAGCCCGACGTATGCCGCCTGGCGGCCAAGGGAGTGGCGCACCGCCGCCAGGTCGGTCCGGTGGCAGCGCGTGAGCACGGCGACGTGGGCCCCGCTCGGAATCCGCGGCAGATCGCCTGTGAAGTCGTGCTCCACCCGGACCAGCCGCACACCTTCCGGATAGCGTGCCGGGTCCAGGTAGCGCGGCCGATCGTCCACCACCGTCACCTCGAACCCCAGCCGCGCGCCCAGATGGGCGACCTCGCGGCCGACGTGGCCTCCCCCGAAGACCAAGAGGGGGACCGGAGGGCGCACCACCTCGAACAGGACGCGCGCGCTGCCACCGCACACCATCCCCAGGGCGTTCTCCCCTTGCTCGGTGAAGCGGTACTCCTTCTCGAACCCCCTCCCCTGCCGCAGCACCTCGCGGGCGTCCTCGATCACCAAGGCCTCGAACGCGCCGCCGCCCACGCTGAAGCACGTCTCACCGGTGTCGGCGACGATCATCTTGGCTCCGAAGCAGCGCGGCGTGGACCCCTGACTGTCCACCAGGGTCGCCACCGCGACGCTGCGGCCCGCCTTGAGAAGGCGGGTCATCTCTTGATAGAAGGGAAGCGACATGATGATTCAGCGCTTGGCGGCCAGACGCCTTTCGTTCTGCGCCCACCAGCGCGACCAGCTCTCCGGTCGCGGACCCAGGTTCTGGCCGGTGATCTGTCCCAGCGATTCGAGGGCCGCCGCGCGCGTCGCCGGATCGCCTTCCCTCAATCGCACCACGAGGAACGGAACCAATGACAGGTCCTTCGACCTCCCGAGTAGCTGGACGGCCGAGGCGCGGATCGCCGCTGCCGGATCGGAGGCGGCCATCGATGTCAGCAGATCCACGGCCTCGGCACCCTCGTGGCCGGCCAGAGAGGAGAGCACCTCGCTGCGCACCTCGAGAGCGGGATGCGTGGCGAGCGGCTTGAGGGCCTCGAGCGCCTCGTGGGTCCGAAACCGGCCGAGAGCCTCGACAGCCGCCCGCACCACTGCGACATCGGCATGATGGCTCAGCGCGGCGAGGTGCGGGACGCCCTGCGGATCGTTCAGCGCACCGAGCGCCAGGCAGGTCCCGACCAGGACCTCGGGGGGCTGGTTGTCGTCGATCCCTTTCATGATCAACGCAACCGCCCCGGGGTCACCCCCTCTCTGAGCGATCAGGTTGGCGATCAGGATGCGGCTATCGGTCTCCTCGCTCTGCGGCTTCAGGCGAATCGGATTGTACGGCAGCAGGGCGCGCTTCTCGACCCGCAGGAGATCGCGCAGCGCCTCCCGGGCCTTCGGTTGTTCGATGCGGGCGAGGAACAGGATCGCCTGGATCCGGCGATCCTTGTCGGGACTCTCGGCGCCGCGCTGCAGGACCCGGTAGTCTCCTTCCTTGATGATCCGGTCGATCGCATCGACCGCGTCCTGGCGCACCTCGAGGTCGGGACTGTCCAGATCGGCGAGCAGTTTCTCCGGGTCGTGCGCGGGAGCACAGCGGCCGAGCGCCAGGCCCGCCGCGAGGAGACCGGACCAGAAAGCCCGGCACGCGGAGCGCGGGACGCGCTTAGCCGCCGCTCTGATCATGCAGGGTCGCCAGTTTGACGATCTCGTAGGTCCGCGTCCCGGCAGGGATCATGATCGTCACCTTGTCCCCCACCCTGTGCCCCATGAGCGCCTTGCCGATCGGCGAGGTCACCGAGACCAGACCTTTCGAAAACTCCGCCATGTCGGGTATCACCAGCTCGTAGACCACGGTCCGATCGGAGTCCGCGTCGTGGAGCGTGACCCGCGAGCCGAGCGCGACCCGGTCGGTCGGCAGGGACTTGAGGTCGACCATCGCCAGGTCCTGGAGCTGCTTCTGGAGCTGCCCGATCCGCGCCTTGACGTACTGCTGCCGATCCAACGCCGAACGGTACTCGGAGTTCTCCCGCAGGTCCCCCATCTGCAAGGCCTGATGGATCTCCTTGGGGAGTTCCTGCCGGTACTCCTTCTCCAGAGCCTTGAGCTCCTTCTCCAGCTTGTCGCGCGCCGCTTCCAGCATCGGGCTTGTCCGCTGTCCTTGTGAGACAGGCAATGTACCATCCGCCTCTTCGGGTTGTCAAAAAGAGGCGGGTGGGAGGCCTTTCGGCCTCCCGTGTCTCGGG